>CACXDE010000206.1 GCA_902766305.1 uncultured Ruminococcus sp.
CTTCTGCCGTACATACGCAAGTGATACGATGTACGGCAGATTAAATTATTAAACTATTATGTCACTTTGTTCAACACGGTCGTTGAAGAAGGTGATTATTTTTATGCAGGGCTTTCTTAGAATAATGCCGACAACCAGCGCAAAGGGAACAAATGCCAAGAGATAGACTACGTTTGTCCAGTATGCTGTACTGTTAACTCCGGCAACAGCCTCTCTCAGGATATTTACCCCGTACTTGAACGGCAGATAGGGCGACACTGCCTGGAAGGATTCCGGAAGAACCTCTATCGGGAATGTTCCGCCCGAACCGGCTATCTGTATTACAAGAATTATTACTGACAAAGCCTTTCCTATTACGCTGAATGTTATAGTAAGCGAATAGATGATAAGAGTATATACAAAGCTGGAAATAAGCGCGCCCAAAACAAACAGGAATGGATCGTCACATTGTATTTTCAGGAAGAACAGATCTCCAAGGGCTATTATCAATGCCTGTATCTGACCTATGAAGAAATAGATAAGATACCTGCCGAAATACTGCTGAGTATTTGTCGGCTTTCTGAGCCTTCTGAGTTCGTGCTTTGCAAGATCGGTCTTCATGACGGCTACCATAACTATACCGCCTACCCAAAAAGCAAGGGTAGAATAAAAAGGCGTCATGCCTGAACCATAATTATCAAGCGGATACTCATGATGCTCCTTTATTGTAACAGGACTTGACACAAATTCTCCAAGCGCCTCAGGATTCTTTGTGACAGGCTCTATGATATTCTGAATAGAACTGCTGTCTGACATAAGATCAAGCATTGTGGAATAGGTTTTGAGCTTTTTCTGAGCATTTGTTATAGAGGTTTTAAGAGTCTTGAATTTTTCCTTAGCCTTGTCAACGGATTCAGATGCCTTATCATAGGTATTGTCAAGCTCCGGAACTTTTTCATTAAGATTTGTAAGTATTCCTGCCGCCTTATCTATATACTGATAGGATTTGCTGACAGCCGTATTTATCCTTCCTCTGACGTTTGCAAAGGCTGTTGAGATCGCCGCTGAATCAACTGATGCAGCTGCAATTGCGCTGTCAAGCCTGTTTTGCATTTCAGCAGTTATCGTACCGCTTCTTTCAATAGTGTCCGCTATATTGTCAACATTTGACTTGATATCATTCTGACGCTGTACCGCTGTATTTAGTTTATCGATCACCTCAGAACAGTCTATATCAAGCGTTTCCTCAATATTGGTGAAAACAGTTATTATACGGTTATACACTGAGACTGCTTTATCATTTACCTCTGTAATACCCCTGAATTTATTTGCTGCCTCTGTGGTGCCGTCTCCTATCTTATCAAAGGCTGCATCCGCTCTTGAAGCAAGCTCAGCGGTATAATTCTGCGCTGCGTTGATAGATGTTTCTATAGAATCAGTGATCTGCAAAGCTGCATTCTGTGTTGACGCTATAGAGCGTTTCATTCCGGTTATATTGTTCCGCACGTCAGATATGCTTTTCTTTATCTGGGGAACCTGATCTTTTCTTGTTTTTATTTCATCCTTAAGCGTATCTGTAGTGTTGATAAAAACATCAATACTTGATTTAAGCTTTTCAAGCTCCTGATCCGCCTTCTCCATATTATCCGCAAGACTATCTGTAGCCTTATCCTTCGTCTTGTCCAGTGTATCTGTCGCAATATTCAGCGTTGTGGCAATTACCTGTGTTATTGTACTTACGTATGTAGAATTTACTGATTCTTCAATTGTCTGTATTCCCTTATCCGTTATCTTAGGAGCGATAGCATTCTTTTTTTCGTTTACATAATATTGCAGTTTAGCCTGCTCAAACTTTCCGGTAGTAAGAGACAGAAGACATTCGCTGAAATCCTTCGGAACAATTACGGCAGCATAATATGTTCCGTCCTTTACGCCGTCTATTGCCTCTTTTTCACTTACAAAGGTCCAGCCCATTTTGTCGTTCATTTTCAGATTATCTACTATCTGATCGCCGGCGTTTATCTTTATGCTCTTAAAGCTGTATCCCTTGTCAAGAGAACACACAGCAAAGCTCAGACCGTTTGTACTGGAATATGGATCCCAGTTCGCCGCAATATTGAACCACGCATAAAGTGCCGGTAGAATAGATATGCCTATAATAACTATAAACACTATCAGATTTTTCGCAATACTTTTCAGATCATTCAGAAATATTCTGAATATATTTTTCATACTTATTTATCCCCCTTTTCAGCGTATGTGAATATATTATTTCTTTCCCTCAGGTTCAGCCGGTGAAGCCTGACTGCTGTTTTCAGCCGGGGTCTGTTCCGGCTCAGTTTTTACATCAGGCTTTACGTCAGGTTTTACACCAGCGTCCTTTTTTTCCGGTACTTCAGGAGGAGATACCATAACAACATCCTCCTCTTCATCATTTTCCTCTGCTATCATTTCATAATAGTCAAATTCATCTGCTATTCCGAGAAACTCCTTGAACATATGGTATCTGTATTCCGCCCTTATCATGACGGCAACACAGTAAAGAATAGAAATCACCCACAAAACAAGAAATTCTATCTTAGTATCAAGACTGAACATCAGCGCAAGGAAAATAATACCGGTTATAATAATGACCAGTGCGCCGTATTTCCTGTAAGCAGTCCTTTTCTGTTTTGAGTTATTATACTCATCAAGCACCATAAGATATGTAAGATGCTCCCTTTCACTCTGAGACAAAGGAGGTATTGACATATCCTTGCTGTCATATTTTTCATGGAGCGCATCCATTTCGGATTTTTCGTTCGGTGTAAAGCTATCCTTATATTTAGAAATGTGATTTAAAATATAGGAGTAATCAGATTTCTTTTTTCTCAGCGACATATTAAGCCTCCCTTACTATACCTTGCTCTAATCAGCATATGTATATTATAAAGTTCTTTGTTACATCTGTCAAATAAATAAAAGGTCTTTTCTGACAATTCGATATTAATGGTGAAATGTTTCGTCATTAGCAATAAAACGCGCAAAAAAAACGCCGAAAATATAACAAAGCTAACAAAAAACAGACAGGATGACCTTTCAGCCGATCTTGTCTGTTTTACGCTTTTATTCCCTGCTGTCTTCTTCAAGATAATCTTCGTAGTAATTATACTCGTCTATATGCTCGTTATTTGTCTTTCCGTTTGAAGCAAAGGCAAGATAATCCTCTGACGTATCAAATTCATCATCAGAAGCAGCATAGTCAATGTTCTCCGGATCTAATGTTTCTCCGTGCAGCTTTTTATTTTTCATTTTCCTCACCAGTTATATTATGCCCGGAGAAAAGCATTTAATACCTATAGCCGTCAGTTATAAGTTGGAAGTTGGAAGTTATCAGTTATAAGTAAAATGTAACTGACAACTTCCAACTGTTATTATACTTCTTCATCAAATCCCTTGATATCTGATATATCATAAGGCGTCTGCTGGTATACATAATAGTTCAGCCAGTTTGAATACAATATAGTCGCATAGCTTCTCCATGTAAGGTTAGGCAGCGCTCTGGGATCATTTCCGGGGAAATAGTTATACGGAAGAGGAGGCTCTATACCTTTATTTCTATCACGGAAATATTCGTTTGCAAGGGTATTCCTGTCATATTCCGCATGACCGGTAACAAAAAACTGTCTTCCGTTTTTATTTGCGACGATGGCAACGCCTGCTATATTTGAAGAAGCAAGAATTTCAAGCTCATTATGCTCCCGGATATCAGAACGGTGATTTCCGGTATATCTTGAATGCGGCAGAAGTATTTTATCGTCAAATCCTCTCATAAGCGGATGAAAGGCATTCATGACCCTGTGGACATATACGCCTGAAAGCTTTTCGTCAAGCTCAAACTTCGGCACTCCGTAATGATAATAAAGCCCTGCCTGCGCTCCCCAGCAGATGTGGAACGTGCTGTAAACATTTGTCTTCGACCATTCCATGATACTGCAAAGCTCCTGCCAGTAGTCAACCTCTTCAAACTCCATCTGTTCTACAGGCGCGCCTGTGATTATCATGCCGTCATAGCGGTTGTCCTTCACCTGATCGAAGGTCTGGTAAAATGCTGTCAGATGATCTGCCGGAGTATTCTTGTTTTTCGATACATGAGTCGCCATTTGCAAAAGCTCAATATCCACCTGGAGAGGACTGTTTCCAAGAAGCCTGAGAAGCTGAGTCTCCGTTTCAATCTTATTAGGCATAAGATTGAGTATAAGAATCTTCAATGCTCTGATATCCTGAGACATTGCTCTCTCATCCGTCATTACGAAAATGTTTTCAGCTTCAAGCGTCTTATAGGCCGGAAGCTGACTTTGAATTTTGATTGGCATACTAAATTACTTCTTTCTTTTTATTCTTTCCTTTTGTAAAAATATTTGTATATATTGTAGCTAAATTTAATCAAGAAAATCCTTGAGCTTTTTGCTGCGGCTGGGGTGACGGAGCTTGCGAAGGGCTTTAGCTTCTATCTGCCGGATTCGTTCTCTTGTTACGCTGAACTCTTCCCCAACCTCTTCAAGAGTTCTTGCACGCCCGTCATCAAGACCGAAACGAAGTCTGAGTACCTTTGCTTCCCTTGGAGTAAGAGTATTGAGTACATCATTAAGCTGCTCCTTAAGAAGTGTATTTGAAGCTGCGTCCTGAGGTGCAGGCGCGTCATCATCGGGAATGAAATCGCCTAAATGACTGTCTTCCTCTTCACCGATCGGCGTTTCAAGGGATACAGGCTCCTGAGACACACGCATTATCTCCCTGACTTTTTCAGCCGGCATTTTCAGATATTCAGCTATTTCCTCCGCTGTCGGTTCGTGACCTGTTATATGAAGAAGCTGGCTTGACGCTTTCTTTACCTTGTTTATGGTCTCAACCATATGTACAGGTATTCTTATCGTCCTTGCCTGATCTGCTATGGCACGGGTTATCGCCTGACGTATCCACCATGTAGCGTATGTTGAAAACTTGAATCCTTTTGTATGGTCGAATTTTTCGACTGCCTTTATTAGTCCTAAATTGCCCTCCTGAATGAGATCGAGAAACTGCATACCTCTTCCAAGATAACGCTTGGCTATACTCACCACCAGTCTGAGGTTGGCTTCAGACAGTCTTTGTTTCGCCGCTACCTCGCCTCTTGAAATACGTTTGGCAAGATCAGTCTCTTCATCGCCGGTAAGCAGCGGCACTCTGCCTATTTCTTTAAGATAGATTTTTACCGGATCATCTATAGTTACGCCCTCGGAACTATCGAAACCGTCGTCAGACATACCCTCATTTTCCGCTATAGAAGAAAGCTCGCTGTCGTCAAGAATGATATCGTCAAGTGTTTCCACGATCTCTATGCCGTTTGTTTCCAAAGAATCATAGAACCGCTCCATTGCCTCAGCATCAATATCCATTTCTCCTATAGCATCAAGTATTTCCTTATTACTAAGATGTCCTTTTGTTTTTCCTAATTCTGTCAGTTCCTTGAGTACTGATTTTCTTTCCGGCTGTACCATATTTGCCATAAGTTTATTCCTCCCGAATATTATATATGCCTTCCTTTGTCATAAACAAAGCTATGTTGGATCACCCATTCTGTCCGCCGAGATGCTTCATGGCAGACTGTTCAAGCTTTTCAGTTTCCTCTATAGTCATTCCCAGCTTTTCTGAGATTTCATCTGCTGACAGCGGCTTCTCATTTTCAAGTCCGAATTTCAGCTTTATCAGCTTTGCTTCCTCCGGTGACAATACTGCAAGCATCTGTGCCACCTGAGCTGACATTATTCTTTCCTCTTCTGTTTTTTCCGCGCCGGCTTCATCATCTTCTTCGTCATCGTTTTTATTTATAAGTGAAACAAGCTTTTTCACTTTTTCCTCACTCAGTCCGGTTTCTGCGGAAATATCATTAAGTGACGGTTTCTTTCCTTCTGACAGCATTTTCCTGTAAGTGCTGACAGCTTTTGAAAAATCCTCTGCCTGTGACGCCGGAATTTTCAGAGGCTGTTCGCTAGCCTGCGTCATCTTCTCCATCATCCTGCATATCTTCCATGCGCAGAAAGCAGAAAAACTCAGTCTTGTATCAGTCCAGCTGTCTGCCTCTGTCATAAGGACAAGATTTCCCTCCTGCACAAGGTCAAGAAAAAGCACACCCTTACCTATATATTTTTCCGCTGCCATAACAGGAATATACAGGCAGCCTTCTATAAGTCTGTTCTTTGCATCCTCGCTGCCATCCTCGATCTCGTAAAGAAGCTCCCGCTCCGTTGTGCTGTCAAGCCTTTCAAGCCGTGCTGTTTCCTTAAGATAAAGTACTACAGAATTTTCTGCACCTGTAACAGCCTTTCTTTCGTCTTCACATGATTCCTTTATCTTTTTATCCAGGCTTTTTATGCTTTCATCATTCAAAAAATAATTTCTGTAGAAGCTTACAGCGTTATCCGCAAGTATGCTTAATATTTCTTTTACCGCATCATCATCAAAATCATATTCCGACAGTCTCATCATTTCATCAACGCTGAGCATATCTCCGTTTACAGCCGCATTTGAAATAAGTCCTACTGCCGCTGTGTCAATAGCTATTCTTTCGCTCTTCATTCTTTCCTTCTCCATAATTATTTAAGCTTTTTGCTTCTGCTCGGATGGCGAAGCTTTCTCAGCGCCTTTGCCTCGATCTGACGTATTCTTTCCCTTGTTACGTCAAATTCCTCTCCTACCTCTTCAAGAGTTCTAGGACGTCCGTCGTCCAGACCAAATCTCAGACGTATTACCTTTTCTTCTCTTGGTGTAAGAGTAGACAGAACAGAATTGAGCTGTTCCTTTAACATTGCCTGAAGCGCCGCTTCCTGCGGAGTCAATGTGCTCTCATCAGGAATGAAGTCACCCAAATGGCTGTCCTCTTCCTCACCTATTGGTGTTTCAAGGGATACAGGCTCCTGTGAAGCCCTCATTGCCTCTTTTATCTTATCCGGGGACATACCTAAATAATCTGCTATATCCTCTGCTGATGGCTCGTGACCGTTCTCATGAAGCAGCTGTATAGACGCTTTCTTTATTTTGCTGATAGTTTCACCCATATGAACGGGAATACGTATTGTCCTCGACTGATCTGCTATGGCTCTGGTTATCGCCTGTCTTATCCACCATGTAGCATAGGTTGAAAATTTGAAGCCCTTTGTATGATCGAACTTTTCCACTGCCTTCATCAAACCGAGGTTTCCTTCCTGAATCAGATCAAGCAGCTGCATTCCTCTGCCGAGATAACGCTTTGCTATGCTTACAACAAGACGAAGGTTTGCTTCTACAAGACGCTTTTTTGCCTCCTCGTCCCCTTCAAGGATTTTTTCAGCAACGTCTGATTCTTCACCGGGACTAAGCAGAGGAACCCTTCCTATTTCTTTCAGATATATCCTGACAGGATCATCTGTACTTACTGCGGAATCCGGAACGATAAATTCTTCGTCCTCATTTTCCGACAATGTCTGAAGCTCCGGGTCTTCAAGCATAATATCGTCTATCGAATCAACGATCTCAACTCCGCTTGATTCAAGCATATTATAAAAGCTTTCCATCTGATCCGGTTCTATATCTATCTCAACCGTTGCGTCAAATATTTCCTTGCTTGTGATCTGACCTTTATTCTTGCCTATTTCCAGCAGATCCCCCAAGACATTTTTCTTATCCGTTTGCTGATTATTCATACATTCCCTCCTGTATATTTCATTGCCTCATCTTTTTTTATAAGCTCAGAGCTTGTGCTTTTTATTTGTAATTAATAAGTTGTCAGTTATAAGCTGTCAGTTATAAGTTTTGGGTTAACTCAAGCTTACAACTTATAACTCATAACTTACAACTACTAAAAGCTATTTTTTCTTTTCTCTCATTCTGCGGAGCTGTTCCATGATAGTGTCGTTATCCGCTGCCGCTGCCTGAGCCGGAGTAAGCTTATTTTTTTGTTCTGTAAGAATATTGATATATCCGCGCGCCGACTCAGAGGGTGTACTATCACGGGGGTGGGAAGTCATCATAGCCGCAAGACGTCCCATTTCGCTTGCAGTGAAATCACCGGAAATATCCGTTATTGATACATCCTTGCCCTCATTTATTCTTTTTCTGAGTACCTCATAAATATGTCTGTTGAAATTTGTAACAAAAGTTTCCGGCGAAAGCGTACCGGCTATTTCAACCGCTGTATCAGGCTCATACAGCATGATAGATATGATCGCCTCCTCAGCGTTTGCCGCACGGAGATTGAATTTCTTTTCAGGATTCAGCTTATCAGCCGCCGCAGAAAGATCAGTCTGCGCCTTTCGCTGCTGTACCTTTTTGTTTTCAAAGGAGCTGTACTTGTTATTCTTTTCTACAAGCCGTTTCAGGGATGTTTTTTCTATTTCAAGCTCCTTTGCAATACGGCTTATGTACACATCCTGTTCAACAGGATTTTCTATGCCGGCAATCAGATATGCAGCCTTTGTGGCAAAATCCACCTTCTGCTCCGGTATTTCTAAATTGTACCGTCCCCGAAGCTTCATAAGCCTGTATTCTATGTCATTACCCGATTTTTCAAGAAGCATACGAAATCTTGCGCTGCCCTGGTCGCCGTGTGATTTTATAAATTCATCAGGGTCTTTTCCGTTTGGTACAGTCAGCACCCTTATCTTTATGCCGGTAGGTCTGAGAATGTTTATAGCGCGCTGTGTAGCTTTCTGCCCGGCTTCATCAGCGTCATAGCAGATAACAACCTCATCGCAGTATTTCTTTATTATCATCGCCTGATCCTCTGTAAGCGCTGTCCCGAGAGTGGCTACAGCGTTTTCAAAACCTGCCTGATGAAGTGCTATAACATCCATGTATCCCTCAACAAGTATAAGCTGTCTTTTGGGATCATTTTTCGCGAATTTCAGGGCAAACAGGTTTTTGCTCTTGTTGAATACAGGTGTATCAGATGTGTTAAGATATTTGGGCTTTCCATCTGACATCAACCTTCCGCCGAACGCAATAACCTTTCCCTTCACATCAATTATCGGAAACATTACACGATCGGAGAATCTGTCAAAAGCATATCCCTTATCAGACTGATTCGCAAGGTTTGCCTGTATCATTTCATATTTGGTAAATCCCTTCGACTTAAGATGATTTACAAGCTCAAATCTGTCACGGGGAGAGTAACCAAGTCCGAAATGTATAATGGTTTTTTCTGTAAGTCCTCTGCCCCTCAGATAATCAAGTGCCTGCTTACCGGCTGGTGAGTAAAGCTGACGGTGGAAAAATCTTGCCGCCTCACGATTCGCTTCATATATCCGCATTCTGAGCTTTGCCATACCGTCAGAAATATCATTTTCCGGAACAGTCATTCCAGCCCTATCCGCAAGAAACTTTACAGCATCAACATAGTCAAGATTTTCGATCTTCATTATGAATGTAATAACGTCTCCGCCGACGCCGCACCCGAAGCAATGGAAAAATCCGTTCTCTCTTGATACGCTGAAGGAAGGCGATCTCTCATTATGGAACGGACACAGCCCCATAAGATTTCTTCCTGATCTTTTCAGCTGAACATAAGAAGATATCACATCCGCTATATCTGTTCTTGACTTTAGTTCCTGTTTAAATTCCTCTGTAATTGCCAATACACCGCATCTCCTTTTATTACAGACCAAACAAACATGTTAAACGCTTCCGCGGTTCATATATATAAACGGTTTAGGTATGTACAGCTCCTTGAACTTTTCGACAGCATATCTGTCAGTCATTCCTGCAAGATAGTCACAGACTGCGGTCTGAGTACCCTCAGCTGTAACCGTATGTCTGTTTTCAGAGGGCATTTCAAGGGGATGCTTCAAAAAATATTCATACAGAAATCCGATAAAATCAGGAACCTTTCTTTCTTCATGCTTTGCATATTCATTAGAATACACTACCGCATACATGAACCTGTGAAGTCTGTCGAATACCCCCTGCACCTCATCATCCATGCAAAGTACACCGTCCCTTGAATTTGAAACAAGGGATATGACAAGAGTATTTATTCTGTCAGAGGTTTTATGTCCGAGAACCTTCCCCACCTCTGTCGGAAGCTCATCCTCTGATATAACTCCTGCCCTCACTGCATCGTCAATATCATGGTTGATATAGGCTATCCTGTCAGCTATGCGAACTATTCTTCCTTCAACTGTATCAGCTTCTCTGCCTTTGGTATGGCATACTATACCGTTTCTTGTTTCATATGTAAGGTTCAGACCTCTGCCGTCCTTTTCAAGCTTATCAACAACCCTGAGACTTTGTTCATAATGTCTGAAACCTCCGGGTACAAGAGAATCAAGCGCACGTTCTCCTGCATGGCCGAACGGTGTATGTCCCAGATCGTGCCCCAGAGCCACTGCCTCCGTCAGGTCCTCATTTACCCTCAGCGCCCTTGCTATAGTTCTTGCTATCTGCGACACTTCAAGAGTATGGGTAAGACGTGTACGGTAATGATCTCCCTCAGGGGATAAAAAAACCTGTGTCTTATGCTTAAGACGCCGGAAGGATTTGCAGTGTATTATTCTGTCGCGATCACGCTGAAGCTCTGTGCGTATACTGCATTTTTCTTCATATATACCTCTGCCCTTTGTTGAATCAGAAAAACAGGCAAAATCAGAAAAATACAATTTTTCATTTTTTTCTGTAACTTCTCTTATATTCATCGGTTTCACCCCCTTGACCCGCAATATTTGCAATTATTTTTTTGGATCGCTGTAGTATCAATCTCAGCTTCTATTTATAAATGGGCAAATCTGACAAATTGCACAAATCATATGTCATTCTGAGGAGCGACAGCGGCGAAGAATCTTTTCGATAATGCTGTTTTAGTGGAAAAGATCCTTCGCTTACGCTCAGGATGACAGGTTGGGTATGATATAGAAGACAATATTATTGTGCATAATCACGAACAATTATTAATTTGCTCATTTATAGCTTCTATATTAATTATACGCACAAAAAAGGATTATACCTTTTTTTCTTTTTCAGATTTTAGTATATCAGCAGGCAAAATAATCTTCACCCGTTATTTCTGTTTCAACCGTTGCCCCTGTAGCATCTGCTAAGGACCGGGAAAAACCGCCCATATCCTCAGGTGCTATATGAAAATCTATAGTTACATTTTCTCCGAACCCAATATCATCTATTTCTCCGCCGCATGACGGAATAAGCCCTGACAATTTTCCATACTGATTATAACTGCATACTATTCTGCATTTATGGCATTTCTTCATTGTGATGATATTTCCGGCTTCAAGGGCAATTTTTGCGGACCTTGTGTATGCCCTGACAAGACCGCCTGCCCCCAACAGAATACCGCCGAAATATCTTGTCACAACCACAGCGGCATCTGTCACTCCTGATTTCACAATTACATCAAGAACAGGTACTCCAGCCGTTCCATGAGGTTCTCCGTCATCGCTGTATCTCTGCACTCCGCTGTCCCTGAGAACATACGCATATACATTATGCCTTGCGTCCCAGTGCTGTTTCTTCTTTTCTTCAATAAACATCAGAGCCTCCTCCTCAGTTTTAACAGGACGCACATAGCCTATGAATCTTGATCTCTGTTCAACAAATTCATCCTGCGC
>CACXDE010000207.1 GCA_902766305.1 uncultured Ruminococcus sp.
ATATCATGTATACATAATACCACATTATTTTTGTTTTTTCAATAGTTTTTTTAAAAAAATTTGATTATTTTTATATAGTTGTCAGTTGGGTGTATTAAGTTGTAAGCTTAAAGCTCAAAGCATTATGAGTGTGGAGAGTGGAAGGTGGAGTGTGGAGTTGATAATAGCTCAGAGAACCGGCGTACAGGAATAAACATACAACTGCCAACTGACAGCTTATAACTGAAAACTGTTAATATCGACAAACACAACAATCTATAATCATGTCAGACCGAGAGCTTTTTAAGGAAGTTTCTTGTTCTCTCATTTTTCGGATTGTCGATAACGTCCTCAGGCTTGCCCTGTTCGACAATGAAACCGCCGTCCATGAATATTACCCTGTCCGATACTGCCCGTGCAAAGTCTATTTCATGGGTGACAATAACCATTGTCATTTTTTCCTTTGCCAGTTCCTTCATAATGCGAAGGATACCGGCTGTTATTTCAGGATCAAGGGCTGATGTAGGTTCGTCAAAGAAAAGCATATCAGGGTTCATTACAAGTGCTCTTGCAATTGCAACTCTCTGCTGCTGACCGCCGGAAAGCTCGCAGGGATAGGCATTTTCCTTTTCCTCAAGTCCGACTTTTTTCAGAATCTGCCTTGCTTCTTCAAAAACTTCAGTTTTATCCCTGCCCATAACTTTTATCGGAGCGTCAGTTATATTTCTGAGAACACTGAAATGGGGGAAAAGGTTGAAGTTCTGAAACACAAGACTGAAATGCGATTTTGCTTCTTTCATGGTCTTTTTGTCAGGATAGACTGCTTTCCCGTCAACGCTTTTTACTGCTTCTTTTTCGCAGTAGCTGAGTTCGCCGTCATCCATTGTTTCAAGAAAGGCTGCACATCTCAGCAGGGTAGACTTACCCGAACCGGAAGGACCAAGAATTGACACGACTTCACCCTTTTCAACGGAAAGGCTGATATCCTCGAGAACCTTTTTACCGTCAAAGCTTTTGCTAAGATTTTTTATTTCAAGAAGTTTCATACTATATTAATCTCCTTATTTGTAATAATTCATCTTTTTCTCTATCTTGCTCATGGCGAATGCAACAAGAGCGTTGAATACATAGTAGAACAGACCGGCTGCAAAGAGCGGGATAATATTTGCCTGCGCTGCTGCTATCTGCTTTGCAAGGGTGAATATTTCTGTATATGTAAGTACAAATGCAAGAGATGTATCCTTTACAAGCGTGATTATCTCATTTGTAACAGGTGGCAGAACATTCTTTGCCATCTGTGGGAATATAATACGTCCGAAGGTCTGTGCTTTTGAATAGCCGAGGATTGAAGCTGCTTCTCTCTGACCGTTTGGAACAGCCTGAATGCCGGCGCGGAATATCTCTGCAAAATATGCTGCATAGTTGAGAGAGAAGCCGATTATAACCGCATAGAATCTGTAGGAATCATCAAGCGGAATGCCGAATACATAGTAAGGACCGAAGCATACTACTAAAAGCTGGAGCATAAGAGGAGTGCCTCGCATTATTGATATATATACCCTCGCTATGATCTGCAATACTTTGAATCTAGACATTCTGATGAAGGTCAGCAGAAGACCAAGCGGCATGGAGAAAACAAGCGTAAGAACGAATATAAGCAGTGTTGCCTTCATACCGTCCAGAAGCTGGAGGAACATAGAAAGGTAATCAATATCTTTTTTACTGCTTGATTGTGCCGGTACAGATGATTCAGCTTTTTCAGTATCGTCTGCTGCTGCGGCAGTGTCTGAACCGTCTGTCAGGCAAACGCTTGTTTCAAGATTCCATTTCTTTGCAATCTCGTCAAATTTGCCGTCAGCTTTCATTTCGTACAGTGTTTCCTGAACCTTGTCGCGAAGCTCTGTATTGCCGAGCTTGAAGCCGACGCCGTATTTTTCGCTTGATATTTTATCGTCAAGCATACGGAATTTATTGCCCCTCTGCTGTATCTGATATCCGGCAACGCCTATATCCATACAAACAGCCTGAGCCATTCCGCTTTCAAGATTAAGGAAAGCGGTGTTGTAGTCGCCAACCTGCTGCAGTTCCTTGAAGCTTTCTGCAAGCACCTTGTTTTCGTCAGATGCGTCTTCGCCTGTAAATGCAGCAAGAGCTGAGCTGTCCTTCTGTACAATAACTATCTTATCTTTAAGGTCGGAAGGCTTCTGAATACCGCTGTCAGACTTTACAACAACAACCTGAGAATTGTCAACATAAGGAACAGACCATGTATACTGATC
>CACXDE010000208.1 GCA_902766305.1 uncultured Ruminococcus sp.
CTGAAATTCTTTAAAATGGAAATAAATGGATGATGTTTTTCGATAGTCGAATCGCCGTCAGGCGGGAAATAGCTCACAGGCTCGCTGTGGCGGCTCAGGGCGGATTTTCAGGGCTTCGGGTATGAAATTAGCTGTCCGAGGAAAAATAATCGCCCACAGGGTCGCACAGCTGATTTTGTGTTTTAAATACGATCGTTAAATGTAGAGTTGGCTGCTGTTTCATAACTCAGGCAGTTTTTGGGTTTAGAAACAGGCGGTATTGTTCCAAAAACAGTGTCAAAACTCAGGTGTATCAAAAAGGTATGAGAAATAAAAAAACGAAAGGAGAGGGTCATAATGGTATATGGGTACTGTAGAACTTCAAAGGTAACTCAGGACTTAGCACTTCAAAGGGATGCACTCGAAAAATATGGTGTGGACAAAATATACGAAGAACAGGTAAGCGGAGTAAAGCAAAGACCAGTACTTGAGAGTTTGATTAAGGACATGAAAGAAAATGACTACCTTATTGTATGGAAACTTGACAGGCTGGGAAGGACATCTAAGGAGCTTGTAAACATGATTGATGACTTTGACCGAAGAGGTATTAATTTTGTAAGTATTACCGAGCAGTTTGATACCACTACCCCCACGGGGAAATTCGTTGTTACAATGTTTATTGCTATGGCACAACTTGAACGAGATGTCCTTATTATGCGTACACGAGCAGGGCTTGATGCTGCTCGTAAAAGTGGTCGTATCGGCGGCAGACCGAAGGTATCTCAGGATAAAACAGAATACGCCTTGTTGCTGTACAAAGAGGGAACCCACAGCATAAGTTATATCTGTCAAAAAGTTGGTATCAGCCGCTCAACACTATATCGTATAATCAAGCAAAATAAAGAACAGGATGGTAAATGATATGAACGTAAAGTATAGGATTGGCACAAATAAAAGGGGTAACTTCAAAGTGAGCTTCATATATAAAGAACCTGTAACAGGTATAGGCATACAGGAAACACACCACTTGTTATGCACAGCCGATACTGAAAATGTGGAGGAAGTTATGAAGTACACTATATCATACATTCGTGATCTGAAAACAAGATCAGCAAATATGCAGACAAAAGAGAAAAGTAAATGAATACCGGATCGGCTGATCTGATTGTATTTTTTAGGCGGGGTTGTCCTGATGGGCAGCCCTATATTCTTGTTTATTAACGGTAATAACTTTGTTTAAGTTTGTCAGACAGGGGTAAATTACATACAATTTATTGTATGTGCTAATTTTATCAATGCTTTTTTATACATTTTAGATATTTCTTTTATATTAAATTGGGTATATAATGTTAGTGAGGAATCTGTGAATGGTTTAGGAGGAGGATTACTATGGCAGAAATTAAAGCACCTTACAGTGCGTCAGATGTCGCAAAATGGTTTATATGGAGAAATAGGATCGAGGAAAATGATGAAGCGGAAAAAATGACACTGCTCAAACTTCTTAAACTGCTGTATTATGCAGAGGGTTGTTCTCTCGCATTAAATGATAAAAGCTTATTTGATGAAACTATCGAAGCATGGGAACACGGACCTGTTGTTCCTGAAATTTATGCAAAATATCATGATGACCCGTATAATTTACCTTTTAATGAAGATGACAGTTGTATTGCGGAAAAGTTCTGTCCGGAAGACCGTGAATGTCTTGAACAGGTTTTTCAGGTTTTCGGTGCGTACAGTGCTTGGGCATTGAGAAATAAAACACACAAAGAAGAACCGTGGCTTAAGGCAACCAATAACGGTCAATCGCTTAATCATGCTATATCCAGAGATATAATGAAGAGTTATTTTTTTAAAACCTATGTAGAGGAAAGCTGATTTATGGCAAATAAAAAAAGGCGCATTGCAGATAAGTTTAATGATACCGTCAAAAAAGGGAATGACTCTGCGAAACAATCAGTACTTGTATCATTCAACTTTAAATATCTGACAGACAATAAATCATTCAATTTTGAATATTTCAGTAATAATATGCGAAATCGCCATGATGCTTATGATGCACTGTGCAAAAGATTACAGGAATTATCAGATTATGATATAAAAAAATTGATGGGTATGTCAAAAAAACTGGGCTGTGAGTCTATCCCATACAGTGACTTTAATGAATCTTTTCAAGCAGTTCTGGATAAGGTAGAGGTGGTCAGTAAAGACAGTAAGCTATGCTTTGTATTTGAAACAATAGAATTTTTGCGGGTTACCTATTGCAATTTATGAA
>CACXDE010000209.1 GCA_902766305.1 uncultured Ruminococcus sp.
GCCGCACTTATAGCAGGTACATTGTGCTATGTACTTCTTGTATTTATTGCAGCAGCCGATCATCCCGATAAATACTCAAACTGGGCAGAATATATGGCTGATCTTGGTAATCTTGAGGGTTATGAAAGTATCCCGACTTTCTATGCAATAAATAATTCTATGGGAACTCCGGGACTGGTTATTTTGGGAATAGCTGTACTTGGCGGAGTTGTCACAGGTCTTGTGTGAAATATTATCGCTGCAAGCCGGCTTATGTATTGTATGTCTCAGGACGGTGTTCTGCCGCAGTGGTTCGGACTTCTTGATAAAAAAGGTAATCCATACAATTCTGTAATGTTTCTTATTATTATTTCATTGTTTGTACCCTTTGTCGGACGTGCTGCAATAGGGTGGATAGTGGATGTAAATACTATAGGTGCACTGATCGCATATGCTTATACCTCAGCGGCGGCACATAAGCTGGCAAAGGAGGATAAAAACCTTAAGGTACGTATTACAGGTATTGTTGGTATGGTGATCTCCGTTCTGTTTTTCATCTATTTTATGGTACCGAATATCTGGACGGTCAGCAATCTTTCAGCAGAATCGTATTTGATTCTGATCGTATGGAGCATTGTAGGATTTATGTTCTTCCGCATGGTGTTCAGTCATGATAAGCAGGATCGTTTTGGTAAAACAACTACAGTCTGGATAGCCCTTCTGTTTCTGATATTCTTTACTTCCATGCTGTGGTTTCGTCAGACTGTGGACAATGTTACAAAACAGATAATAAACGATCTTAACAGTTCACAGCAGGCTGAGCTTTCAGAACATGGTATCATTCTCAGTGAAGAAGAAGCTGCTGAGAGTTCTGCGTATCTCAATAGAAAGATGATAGAATTTAATCAGGATATGATATTAAGCGGTCTGATGCAGATGGCGGTAATTGTTGCCGCACTGATAATAATGTTCAGTATCTATAAGTTTATAACCGAACGTGAAAAGAATCAGATAACAAAGAGAGTACAGGCAGAAGAAAGATATCGTGCAAAAAGTACATTTCTGTCAAATATGAGCCACGATATACGTACTCCAATGAATGCTATAATCGGTTATACCAATCTCGCAAAAAAGGAAAGCGATATAACAAAGATCAGAGAGTATCTGAAAAAGATCGAAACATCAAATCATCATCTTTTAGCACTGATAAATGACGTGCTTGATATGAGCTGGATCGAAAGCGGAAAGATGGAGCTGGTAGAAAAACGTACTGATCTTATTGAACTTATGGATAATGTGCGCGATCTGTTCAGCACTCAGATGATATCGAAAAGCTTGTACTATGGAGTCAATACTGACAGCATAGATGATCGTTTTGTTATGTGTGACGACACTCAGCTCAACCGGGTAATTCTGAACCTTATAAGCAACGCATATAAATTTACACAGGATGGCGGCCGAATCACTGTAACACTGAAACAGACCGGCTCAGATGATAAAAAAGGCTTCTATGAGCTGCGTGTCAAGGATACCGGAATGGGAATGACTCAGGAATTTGCGGAAACAGTTTTTGACGCATATTCAAGAGAAAAAAGTGCTGCCAGCATTCAGGGTACAGGACTTGGTATGGCAATCACTAAAAGCATTGTGGATATGATGGGCGGAACAATAAAGGTTATATCTGCAAAAGGCGAGGGTACAGAGTTTATTATTAATTTTGTTTTCGTTCTCTCTGAGGATGTACCGAAAGAACAAGGCAGCGATGAAAATAATATTGAAAGTGTTGACTTTACAGGTACAAGGCTTCTGCTGGTGGAGGATAATGAGATAAACCGTCAGATAGCAGAACTGATACTCAGTGGAGCAGGTTTTGAGCTGGATACGGTAGAAAACGGCAAAGAAGCCTATGAAATGGTTGCCGCCTCACAGCCGGGGTATTATAAGGCTGTTCTGATGGATGTTCAGATGCCTGTTATGAATGGTTATGACTCAACAAAGGCTATTAGAAAGCTGGAAAACAAAGAATTGGCAGAAATACCGATCATAGCGATGACAGCAAACGCCTTTGTCGAGGATGTACAGGAAGCGCTTGATGCAGGTATGAATGCTCATATTGCAAAGCCTATAGATGTTCCGACTATGATGAAAGTGCTTGCAGATATTATCATTAAAAAAATGTGAAATTTGGAAAGTTGAAAGTGGAATTGAAATAAGCTCGAAGAGCGGCACTGTTGTTTAAAGCAGTGCCGCTTTTTGCCTTGTCGACAATGATACACTTTGATGTATTCAAAAACTAAGCGGCGAAGAATTTTTAGTTGTAAGTTAAGATAATTACTGCTAACTTATAACTTCCAACTGGCATCTTTTATCAAAGCGGCAAAAATAAGATTAAAGCCTGATACACCATGCTTAGAGCTTTGAGCTTTTGGACTTTGAGCTATTATGATTGGAATATCGTTTTAAAAACAAGCTCCGAAATATCAAAGCATGGTCCGAGGATTTGATACTGTTTTTCATCACTATAAAATGGATTCATTTCCATATCCTCTGTTTTTTTCATGAC
>CACXDE010000210.1 GCA_902766305.1 uncultured Ruminococcus sp.
ATAATTACACCCTTACCTCTGAATGAAGTAAGGGTGATTTTTTATCAACTGTTAAGCACCTTTACAGTAATATTTGCCTTATATACAGTATCGTTTGCATTTATATTAAATACAAGCTCGGTGTTAACATCTTTTCCGAATATTTTAGCTTTGATATTCTGATACTCCATCCTGAGCTTTTCGTCCTCTTCCTCTTCAAAGCTTACCTGTGAGGTCTTGGAGCTTTCATCAGCTGAAGTCTGCTCGCCCGACTCCTCTGAACTTTCCTCATCAGAGCTTTCAAGCAGAAGTTCTTCTTCCTCTGAGCTTTCCTGAAGCGCACTTTTAAGCTGTGACTCCTTATAACCAAAAAGATCCATAGCCTGTTTCTTACACTGTTCTACTATGATCTTATAAAGGTCTTCCCTGTTCTTGTACATAGCCTTGTCAACTGAACAGTTCGGAAGAGTGAAAGTAAAGCCTCTGAGAGTAAACTTACCTTTGCTGTCACGTACACCCATTATCTTAAGGTATACATCACCTGTAAGCGTGTCACTGTCAAATTGATTCTTTCTCTCTGCTAAAACCTCATAATCATACACGGTGTCACCGTCATCAAACTTCATCTCTTCTATATTGATCGCATCATTTGATGAATTTGCAAATGAAGTGCGTCCGTATGTATCCAATGCTCCGCCGTAATTCAACGCATTATCGAAAAGACTCTGCTGATTATTGATATCCGTAACTCCTACATTTCCTTTGAGCATTTCCGAAAGGTCAAGCGTAGGTGTAAACGGCTTGTATGAGTGATATCCCCATTCAAACCTATTGTATCTGTTATTTCTTGATATCTCTGTATCAAAAAGAACAAGCCTGAACGAATAATCATATGAATTGGCATTCTTATTATACGTAAGCTTTCTCTGGAGACTATATGTTGAAAAAGTATCATCAGTTACAAAGTCTTTCTGATAATTGAGAGTCTGAGCTGAATCACTGTTATCATCCTTAAGATCCATCTCGCCCTCAACCAGATAATTACCGACTTCCTTACCGAAAATATTAACAACGGTACTTAACATATCCTTTTGTTTCAGCTTTGTATTTTTAACATTGAACTCATAAAATTCCGGAGCGTCATATCCCGTAGAATCAGTCGAATATCCGAAAGATATCTCTACATTGTCATCAGTCGGAGAAACAGGAACATCCTTGCTGTCCTTTCTGTATCCGATAAGATAATTACGGCGATAGTATGCTGTCAGCGTACCAGTATTTTCAAACTCTTTGAAAGTTCTTCTTTCGCTGTTATATTCTGCAAACTTTATGTTTTTTGAAAGAACACTGTCCTCTCTCAATGATTTCTGAACCCTGCTTACATCTATTTTGTATGACGGAAGTGCTATAGAACATTTTATAAGCTTATATTCCTTAAAAGGCTGAACAGTAGTATACTTACTGTTTTCAAATTTAAGATTTGCCATCTTTTTGAAATTCCAGCCCATCTGTTCAGCAGTAACTGTCTTTGTTACACCAGCGGAAGTTTGTATTTCATCCTGTGAACCCTCTGCCGAACTTTTTTGATTATCCTGAACCTGATTAATTATTGATTCCTCATAATTTGTGCCCGATACCTTTGAGTTTTTATCATTATCACCGCTATTCTCTTCACCGCATGCAGTAAACATTGTTCCCGCAATCATAGCAAGAGAAAGAAGCAATGCTGCTTTCCTTTTTACAGAAATATTCAAATTTCTCACCCTTTATTTTGTCAAATTATAGAACACACCAATAATATTATAGTTAATTCTATTCTGTTTGTCAAGATTCACCATTACCGATATAATGACAAAAAAATCAAAATGAATGTGCATTTTGACATTATAAACACAGCAAAAGCAGTGCGGTATCCGTCCTGAAATGGATACCGCACTAATTAGACTTTATTTCGTATCATCGTTATCGAATGTGCCCTCATCTACAAGCTCAAGGAATACTTTTACAACCTTTTCGCTGAGCTGAGTACCAGAGCATCTCTTTATCTCTGCCGCCACATCCTCAAGTTTCATCTTTTTACGATACGGTCTTGTAGAGAACATGGCATCAAATGTATCTGCTACAGCGATCATCTGAGCAATTTCAGGTATCTCATCACCTTTAAGACCTTTCGGGTATCCTTTGCCGTCTATCCTTTCATGATGATACCTCGCACCAAGTGCAAGCTCAGGTGCTATGGTTATATCCTTTAGTATTTCATATCCCTTCTGAGGATGCGTCTTCATAACAGCATATTCTTCATCTGTAAGACGACCAGGCTTATTCAGAATACTGTCAGGAATACTTATCTTGCCGATATCATGCAGCAGAGCAATATTGTATATCTGATCTACCTCTTCCTCACTCTTTCCAAGCTTTCGTGCAAACATCCTTGTGTATTTTGCAACACGTGCAGCATGACCGTTAGTATACTCGTCCTTTGATTCTACACACCTTGAGAATGCCATTGCCATTTCATTTATAAGCTTTTGGTTCTCCTGCTGCTTTCTGAGAAGCGCATTTGTCTTGCTTCTGTAGATGAGAAGGAACAAACACGACAGAATCAGTACAATAAGTGCAATTACTACAAACTGAACCCATAATTCTTCATACAGAGCCTTGTCCTTAATTATTGTAACTACAACAGATTTTTCATCCTTCCCCGTCATAGTATTAATAATTGAAAAATGAAACTTATATGTACCTCCCCTCAGGTTAGTATAGGATATTGTGGAAAGCTCATCCTTGGTAAGCTGTATGGGATTATCATCAAACCCTTCAAGATAATAGCTTATGTGCGGATTATTAAGCGAATACGTAAACGCATTTGCGGATATATTCAGACGCTTACAATCAGAGGAAATATGTATACTGCTCTTGTCATCAATAGATATATACTTATCATCTGCAAGCAGAGACGGTACACCTATTTTTATCTTGCTGTTGTCGATTGAAGCATTATTTATATTTATCAGACTTATTCCTAATGAACCTGAAAGATAAAGTGAACCGTCAGGATCAAGCTGACAATATGAATTTGCTGTAGAAACACTGGGAAGACCGCTGTGGATATCATAGTGAATGTAATCAATGGTTTTTTTGTTCGCTATCATATCCTTTCTTTTGACAACATATATTCCGGTGCTGTTCAGAACCCACATATTATCACTGTTGTCAAAGTAAAAGTCAAAGTTATTTGAATATGGAAAGTTTTTTATTGGACTTACTTTTCCGTTTTTCAGATATCCTATTGAATTACTTGTAACGATCCAGTACAGATCGTCCTTTGGGTCACGTTTGATACGCATTACGACCTCTGACGTCATACCGTCATCCTTACCTATTCTTGAAATTTTCGTTCCGTCTACAACGTATATTCCATCGCCGTCACTTCCGAACATCAGTCTTCCGTCAGGCATTTCTTCAATAGAAAGTATTTCCGTATTGCTTATACCATTGTCACCGTTATATATTTCAACAGCTTTTTTATCTTTAAGAATAACCACACCTGAAGTAGTGGATACCGCAAGTCTGCCGTCTGATAATTCCTTTATCATTCTCACACGGTTTGAAGGCAGACCATTTTCCTCATTAATATATCCTATAGCCTTAGTTTTTGTATCAAAATACACAAGACCTTTTTCGCCATAGGTACAGAACCAGATAGTACCTTTTTTATCATTCATGATACATCTGACTCTTGAATCACCTACAAACTTCACTATATCCGATTCTATAATGTTATAGTTACCATCAACTGTAAAAAGGCCTGAGTCCGTACCAACGTATATAATATTGTTGTACCTGCAGGTAGCATTGACAACAACATCCGGAAGACCTGCCATAGAGGATATGTCCTTAAAACGATTCTCTACGATCTTCATGACTCCCTGTCTTGATGATGTAAACCAAAGATTTCCCTCATAATCTTCTTTTACATTTTCTACCGAATTTGTCATAGGAAGACCAGCAATATTATAATACTTCATGTTCTTATCAAAGTAGCTTATACCATTGCTGCAGCATATCCAGAGTTTGCCGTTGATCTTATTGATATTATTTATAATATTCTGTGATTCGACAGAATACTTCTTAGCCTCCGAAGGTGATTTAGTCAGATCCCATTCTATAAGACCATATGTCTTTGAACCAAGATACAGCACATTATTGTTATCGGGTTCCGGATATACGCAGTCTATAGCTCCGAATCCTGTTTTGTCCGGATCATAAAACGCCAATATTCTTCCGTTCCTGTATGAAAAGAAACCGCCGTCAAGATCACAGCCATATATTATGCCGTTTGAGGCTTTTGTAAGTCTTCTGATATACTTTTTGTTTATCTGCGCTTCATTAATCGATCTGATCTTATCATCAGTGCCAACAACAGCTAATCCCATAGTTGTAGCAATTACAATATTTCCATCGTTGTCTTCGACTATTGACCTTACAGAACTCGATTCAAGACCTTTGCCCTTATTATAGAATGTGAACTTCTCATCCTGAAGCATGACCGCTCCGTCATCATTTGTACCGATCCATAGCCTGCCTTTCTTGTCAATACAAAGACACCTGACAGTTGAAATACCTGTAGACGTGTCATATCTATAGAATGTATTTCCGTCATAACGGATCAGTCCGCTGTATCCGCCCATCCATATATATCCGTTTTCGCTTTGTACTATATCATTTGTTTCAGATGTAGGCAGACCATTGGTATTATCATACAGTATAGCTGTATAATCCTTTCCGTTTCCAAGTACATCGGGTAAATCCTTTGCATTTGCGGAGAAATTTCCGAAAAATAATAGCATTATCAACAACAACACAGATACAATAATCAGCACCAATATCTTCATAACAGATTTTGACAGAATTATTTTTTTCATTTGTTTGCACCATCCAGATAAAATATCTTTGTAAGAATACAACAATACAATTATATTATAGCACCTGATTTCTTAATTTTCAACATGTAGTTGAAAAAATTTTGTGCATGATTTAATGCTTTAATTTTTTTACTAAGTGTAAAATTATAGTTTGCGGCGTTGCTCGATAACTGTAATAGAAGAAAAAAGCCTCACATTAAGGAATCGGCGGCTCGCCGGATTGTTTTATTATAGCTGACATGATTGTTGACAAAATGATAAGTAATAATGTATAATTAATATAATAAATTTGCTGATAAATGAGGTGTTCAGCTATGGATGTTAAACTTTACAGATGTCCCAATTGCAGTGCAGATCTTAAATTTGATCCGAACAAACAAAAATTCTGCTGTGAATATTGTAAAAGTGAATTTACTCATCAGGAAGTAAGCTCTATGGCACAGCAGGTAAATGAAGACAAACAAAATTCCTCCAATAATCCGAAGCCTCCGGTTGAAGAAAGAACAGCCGAACAAACAAAACAGGATATCGAGTTTTCTGAAAATACACGGCTTTATCAGTGTCCGAGCTGCGGCGCTGAAATCGTATCAGATATGAATACAGCTGCCTCCTTCTGCTATTACTGCCACAATCCAGTAATTCTTAAAGGACGTGTCGAAGGAATGTACCGGCCTTCAAAGGTGTTGCCATTTGCTTTCGGCAGAGAAAAAGCAGTAGAATATTTCAATAGCTGGACTAAGAACAAGAGATATGTTCCGAATGATCTCGTATCTGAAAAACAGATAGAAAAATTGACAGGACTGTATGTCCCCTTCTGGGTAGCTGACGCTGTGACAAGATCAAGAATGACAGCAAAAGGTGAAACTATACGCAAATGGTCCAGCGGCAACTATGATTATACAGAGACCAAAATCTTTGACGTAGTAAGAGACCTTGACATAGAATATCACGGCGTTCCCGCTGACGGTTCAAAAAAGATAGAAGATGATCTGATGGAGTCAATTGAACCATTCGACTATAATGAAACCAAAGATTTCGACATGGCGTACCTCAGCGGATTCTTAGCTGATAAATATGATGTTGAAAAGGAAGCTCTGTACGGCAGAATATGTCAGAGAATGTTTGAAAACAACCGTGCTGCAATAGAGTCATCCTGCGGATATGACAGACTTGTGGGCAAACAAATGTATGAAAATGTTAATAAGCTCAGATGGAACTATATGCTTCTTCCTGTGTGGTTTATGACATTTCACTACAAGGATAGAATATGGGAATATGCAATAAACGGTCAGACGGGAAAAATTGCTGGTGAACTACCTATAGACGACAGAAAAATGAGGTTTCACTTTTTGCTCGTCATGGCTATTACTACTATTATCATCCTTATTTTAGGGTATTTCATAGGAGGTATGCTGCTATGATTAAAAAATGTTTGACTGCCCTTATGATCGTATCTCTTGCTTTTTCTGTATCTTCATCAGCAGTTTACGCTGAAGAAACTTATGAATATGATGAAAGCTTTCTTTTAGATGATGATTACCCGTATGTGGATGAAGAGGAAAGCGATGATTATTACGATGACTCAGAATACAGCTTTGATGAAGAACCCGACACTGATGAGTATGACAGCAATTCAAGCTGGGATGAAAGATCTTTACACAGTGACGAACCTCAAATTGAAGAAAAAAAGGTTGCGGGTGTTGCATATCCTGAACATACTTTTTCATATAATTCTCTTGATATGCAGTCCTCTTTATTGACAGGAAACTATTACCGCAAAGAAAACGCTTACTTCAAGGATGAAGCAAAGGTTTTTGATGATGAAAGCTATTACA
>CACXDE010000211.1 GCA_902766305.1 uncultured Ruminococcus sp.
CAGAATTGTAATAAGCTGCTCCGACAGATCATTGACAAAATCAGCAACAACCTCGCTTGTAAAAACAAGCTTGTCACGGCTGTTATACACTTCCACGACCTTTTTCAACCTTTCATCAAATGCGATAGCTTTTACTTTGTTTGTCCTGCCGTATAAAGATAAAGATGTAAACAAAGATCTGAAAAAGTTTTTCATGTATATAAAAACGGGTGATCCTATTTAAGAACCACCCGAGAAAATTGTTGTTTGATTGATAAGGAAATATGGTATTACATCTAAGCAAGATATTTCTGAAGCAAAGTTACATTCACAATGTCAATCGAAACGTCTTGATTTACATCAGCAATAAAGACAGTAACTTTTTTGAGAGGAGCTGTGTTGGCAAAACATCTATGGAGAAAGAATGGTAACGTCACTTATGGTAACACTTCCGTCAAGATCATCATCGGCAGTTGCAAGCTGCTTGCGGTAATAAAAACAGAGAGAAAGCAGTGTAGCAAACGTCACGAGCCTGCAACAAAACTTGAGATAAGGCTGAACGGTTGACAAGGTTGCAATACAAACCGAAGTTCAGAAGGTAAACGTAAAACCAAGACAGTAAATCAAGAGGTAGTGGAGGTAAAGATCAGCGCCTTACCCCGAGAGACTCGTTTTTCGTGGAAACGTGCGAAAAAAGGCTTATGAATGACTGTGTCAACCGACCGCCGAATCAGGATTCACTTGATAAACGCAGACAATCGGATCGTTAAAGCTCTCGGTAGAAATGTCAGGCATCTCTGTCATTGTTGACGGCAGGCACAAGCTTGAATGCCAGTTCAAGGATAAATTCGGAAGCAGATCCTCTGCAAACCTTCTGACGCTTGGCGGAATGACTATCTTCCTGCTTTTTCCGTTATACCCCAGCAGCGTACCGCCGAGGATAAAAAAGCCGTTCTCATTGTCGCGGTACCATTTGGTATCCACAAGAGAATACTGGTCGATGATATCCGATCTATCGGGAATGTTGACTTCTTCAAGGTTGGGACAGTCATAGAATGCACCCTCCTCGATATCCTCTACTGTGTCAGGGATGGTTATCGACACAAGATTTTTGCAGTCCTTAAAGGCGCCCGCTGCAATGTACTTCACATCACCCGGGATCGTAAAGCAGTCGGTATAGGTATCGTCAAAATGTATCAGCGTGTTATTTTCAATGACTCCCGGAACGTATTCCGTGGGAGGCTCTATTTTGCTTCTGAGCTTTCTTTCAAGGGCAGTGCAGCCGCTGAAGCACTCTAAAAAAATGTCATCGATATTCTCTCCTGCGGGTAGAAATACATCCTTGAGTCTCGTGCAGTTATCAAAAGCACCACCGCATATCTCCTTTACGCTGTCGGGCAGCACAACGGATTCAAGAAAAGTGCAGTTTTTAAAAGCCGAGAAGCCAACCTCCTCGCAGTCGTTGAATATAACGACCGTTCTGAGAGCGGTGCAGTCCATAAAGGACTCGTCGCCGATGTATTTTATACCGCCCAGAAACAGTCCTTCAAGAGCAGTGCAGCCCTTGAATGCCGCTTCGCCTATTTTTTCGATCGGAGCAAGTGAGCTCAGAGAGATTTCCCTGAGCGACGTGCAGCCGCTGAACGCTTCTTTACCAATATGGACGAGCGTTTTGGGAAAGATTACGGAAACGATGTCCTTGTTGTCCTTGAAAACGCCGTCCTCGATCCACATCACACCCTCGGGGATGATGACTGTCTTTTCATTTCCTGTGTACTTTGAGATTACCTGCTCGTTAATGGTGTAGTTGCTATTGTTCTTGCTCATAGTGATTTTCCTTTCTGTAAATGATTATATTTTGAACGGCAAATCCAGACAAAACTATGCTATATCTGCTATAAAGCCTATATGACTTCCAGAAGTGTTTTTTTCGGGAGTGATATCAGTTATATCGCATTCCTCTATTCTTCCGAGCACTTCGGGGGTGATCTCGTCACTTTCCAGCTCCATGACTCTGTCTGAAAGTCTCATTTCCGCCTGTTCAAGAATTTTTCTGACAAATCTTCCGTTGCCGTAGCCCTTTATCTTGAATGCCTTTTCATATATCCGGCGCAGCTTTTCAAACGCTGCATCACTTATTGTCATCTGTTCTCTTGAAAGCATGAGCAGTGTTATTTTCTCAAGTTCATCCGGCGAATAATCATCAAAGCCGATCTTAAAGGCGATTCTGGAATTCATACCGGGATTACGGTTAAGAAAATCCTCCATTTGGTCGGGATATCCGGCAAAGATCACTACCGTGTCCTCTCTGTTGTTTTCCATTTCCTGTACAATGGTATCAATTGCATCATCACTGTTTGGATCACCATAAATCGAATACGCCTCATCGATAAAAAGGACTCCGCCTTTTGCTCTCCTGAATTGTTCCCTTACGATAATAGGAGTAGCGCCAACAGCAGGACTGATCAGTTGGGATTTTCCTACTTCTATAAATTCACCGGTAGGCAGTATGCCTTCCTCGGCAAGTATCTGTCCGATAAGCCTTGCGACCGTTGTCTTTGCAGTTCCAGGATTGCCGGTAAATACCATGTGCATAGTGAGATTATTCCGCTTGATGCCTTTTTCCAGACAAAGCTTGTTGTAAAGATACTTTTTGATTGCCTTGTGAACAACGTCCTTTACCCCGTCCAGTCCTATAAGGCTGTCAAGCTCAGCTAATGCACTCATAGTCTTTTCTTCCTTTTTCGCCTGTACCGACTGATCGTCAGAGTCAAAGATATCTTCTTTCTCAAGCACAAAAAGATCCTTTTCACTTATATTTTCGGCATCACTGCCCGCAGACATAAGCCTTAAAGCCTGATTTCTTATGGAGTTTTCCACAAGGTTTCGCACATATCTTCCGTTTCCCAGGTCTTTTACGTATTTTTTTCTGTCAAAAATGTAATACGCTTCCTTTATGGCTTCCTCTGTTGCAGAAAAGCTCTGTTCATCAAGCACAAGCTTGAATATCTCGGTCATTTCAGCAGGATCGTAGTCCGGAAAGCTAATATAATACGGGATCCTGCTCTTCAAGCCCTCATTCAGCTCCAGAAATTCCTTCATTTTTTCGGTATAACCGGCAAAGATTACTATTACATCATCCCTGCGGTTTTCCATTTCCTGAATGAGCTGTGTTGCTGCCCCCCGAGAAGCTATCGCATAAGCTTCATCAATAAAAAGCACTCCGCCCTCTGCCTCTGTGAATGCTTTATCTATGACATATGGATACATGAGTGAGTTGAAGTCTGTTCCGCTCTGTTCGACAAATACACCGCTTTTAAGTATCCCTTTTTCCTTTGCAATACCCGCGAAAAGTCTTGCCACAGTAGTTTTTGCAGTTCCCGGATTACCGAAGAAAACCATGTGCATGGAAGAAGTCTTGTACGCTCTGCCTTTGTGCTCTTTTCTTCTTTTTCCTATTATATCTGCGGCAATTATTTTTGAGCCATCCCTAGAAAGTGTGGGTAGGAAATCATCTTCCGGGCA
>CACXDE010000212.1 GCA_902766305.1 uncultured Ruminococcus sp.
ACAGGGGAAGATTTCTACTCTTATACGGATACGGATGAAATCTCTCGCCTATTGATAGGATATGCACCCTATGGCCGTTCGATTACAGACGGAATGTGGCAGTCTGTATATTATATGCGGCTTATCTGTTATAGGATGGCACAATTTGCCGAGGACAATTATAAAGAGCTTTGTGAGAGAGGCTTTGATGGTAGTTTAGATGACTATAAGGAGATGTTGTTTAACTACTGGATTGAGCTGGTTTATAACAACCGTAAGAGCGATGTTGTTGATCTAGCCAATGCTTTTCAAAATCAGGGAAACAACTTGCTTGAGGCCCAAGGAGTTCCTAGATTTGTCTCACAGCAGATGACAAGTGATGAGGACTTTCAAACAGTCCGAAAGACCTTGTTTGATATTCAGGCGAACCATAAAAATGTTGACAGCACAAACCTTATTCTTGCTACAAAGACGATATCACACGGTGTTGATGAAGATTCGTTTAATCTTATGTATTTCTTTGGCATGCCTAATAACAACGCAGAATATATCCAAGCGTATTCGCGCGTTGGAAGAAAGTACGCAGGAATAGTGGTTGACATCATCCGGTTGATGCGAATTCGAGATAGATCTTATTTAAAGAATTTTATGGTCTTCCATCAGAATAAAGATGATCTTGTAGAGTCTGTTCCTGTGAATCGCTGGGCAAAAAATGCGATTTATAGTACTTTACCTGGAATGCTGTCTGGGTTAATAATGCAGTTCTATACTGTGAAATCAAATACGGATGATTTCTATCATGCGTATAAGGTTAAGAAATTGTTAATGAATGGGGCGATCGATATTGATGAAGTGGTGTCTATTCTCGTGAACATATATGGATGCAACAGTCAAGAGAAGCTATCAGAAGGATATAAAGAAATAATAGAGCATGAAACAAAAGCAATTTTGAACGGCATTAAAAACAACGATTTCAATAAGGATGTTTTCTTCTCAGAGGCTATAGGACAGTTTTCAAAAGGGAAGAAAAAGCCAATGAGAAGCTTACGTGACACTGAAGAAACAATTGAAATTGAGATAAGGTAATATCATGGAAAGAAGTAAGAATCAAGCAGTATATAGATATCTCCCTGGGATGTGGGTTTCAGATAATTCAGACGCAGGAAGACCGATAACAGCAGTTATCGATAACTGGAACTGGCGTGATATGGAGGGGATCTATGAGAAATTCATTGTTGGTGAGATAAAACGCCAGATCCGGATGTTTGAAGATAGGGGAGGAGACATTACCTCATATGATATTTCTCCAAATGTCCGTTCTCTAAGAATTGTCGAAGCAGCTGAGAGAGAAGGCGTTGCTGACATTCGAGGAACAATTTCACCTCTTGTGTTTTATTGTAGTTCTTGTGGACACGTTTTTTCTCTCAAAAGTGCTGCAGAAGTAGATAAATCCATTTGGCAATGTAAGAGTTGTGGTAAGTATTCTGTTAAGCAACTTCAGATGGCGTATGCATGTGAATGCGGTCATGCTGAACCTATTCGAATTCCATTTGTAAGAGGTGTCGATCAGTTTAAATACAGGCCAAATGAAACTTCATACAAGATGTTCTATAGAGATGGTAAGGCCGAAAAAACAGCGGAGTTTATGCTTACTTGCCCCACATGCGGTTATAGACTTTATCCAGATAATGCTATTGCAAACAGAAATTTTCGTCCTTTTACTTTAAGGATAATAAATCTCGTTGACCGTCGAAGCGGACAGTTTTATGAAAAGGGAATAGAAGCACAAAAAGTCGTTGCTGCTCGTTGGTTTAATCAGATTTCACCTGAAGCTTATGACGATATGCTAGATAATATTGAACTTGCTTTCAGCGACGAATTTCGTACAGATGCACGTCGGCGCGAAGTTGAAGCACAAGTAAGAGGACTGATAGAAATAGGGCTTGTTCAGGAAGATCAATTTGATATTGCAGTTGCCCAAATGTTAGGTTCTGCAACAAGTGATCGCGGAGTGGAAAAATATGTTGTCGCATGCGACAATCTCTTTTCAAAAAAGAAAGCAGCGAGCAACGAAAAATATGAACAGTGGATTAGTAGCTTTGCTTATAAACTGATGCAATATGACACTTTAAAAGATGCAAAGCATATTATTAGTCTTAATGAGGCAATTCAACGTGAACTTGACATGGAATTCATAGATGATCCTGAAGAGGTCTATTCTTTGAACAAAAAACTTGGCGTTGAAAGCATGCAAGTTACTTGTGATGTTCAAATCGTTAATTGCACATACGGATATTGCCGCAGATCAATTGATCCATACAAAAAGACAAACAAGAATTGCCGGCTCAAGTTAAACGCTTTTGGAAAAGATAAAGATGGAGTTGCGAATCTTGTTTATGGAGCAAAGCTTGATACAGAAGGTGTTCTTTTTGAAATTAGTCAAAAGAGGATCATAGAATGGCTTTACAAAAACAAAATTATTACTGAAGAACAACTGCCAGATCTAGGCGACGATCTTTCTGTCAAAAAGTGGTTTGCAGAGTATGTTCACAGCGACTCCATCTCCATGTATGGTGATGTGCTTGAAGGAGAACAGATTACACAAAACGTCTTCTCCCTTCTCCACTCAATCTCACATGCATTTATCAAAACGGCAGGAGAACTTAGCGGGTTATCAAGTAATTCACTAATGGAAATTATCCTTGTCGAAACTGCAAGCGTCTTCATTTATGCTCAGTCTGGTCAAGGACTAACATTAGGAGCTTTGTCCGGGATGATTGAAGCAAACTATGTAGGGTTCCTTAAAAAGGCATATGCGGATAATCGTAATTGTGTGTTCGATCCTATATGTACTGATCGAGATGACACAGCATGTAGTGCATGCTTGATAATTCCGGAAGTATCCTGTAATTATTTCAATTCTCAACTTGGAAGAAAGTATCTTTACTCTATTGAAGGAATAGAATCACCGATCATCGGGTTTTGGGAGATGTAAAAATGGCAACCATGTATCCTAATGACTTATCTCAGTATATGCCTACAGATTCTGAACGTATTGTATATCAGGAGTTAAAAAAGCAACTACCAGATAGCTTTAGTGTATTCTACTCTGTAAAGTGGTCTACATATGAGCATGGCCGACTTGTTAAATCCGAGGCAGATTTTGTCGTAGAGAGTCCTGATCATGGGTATCTATGCTTAGAAGTAAAAGGCGGAAGCGGTGTGCGTATAGAAGGGGACACATGGTTTCTTAAAGATAATGTATATGGAGAACGACGGTTATACATCTCTCCTTATGATCAGGCGGAGAAAAGCATGTATTATTTCCGAAACTGTTTTTCAAATCGATATAACACCTCGTATAGAGGGGTGTTTGGAGCAGGTGCGGTATTCCCTTTTTATGCAGTTGGTGACGAGGTTCATCTCAGCGATAGGGAGAAAGACTCCACCATTGATTGTAGAGATATGAACGACCTATATAGAAGGATTAAAAGACTGTTCCGCATGTGGAGCGGAGCTTCATATGGTCGTCGTTTTTATCCCCAGAGCCAACATGATGCTTTTTTAGAACTTATCCGCGAAAGAATAGCCATCTCAGCCGCAGCTGGGGCATTGGTTCGGTATAAAGAAAGCCAACTTGGCGTGATCAACAGAGTTCAGGATAATTATCTTTATTTCTTGAGTAATGTTCGGCAGTTTTATATTCGAGGCGGTGCGGGAACAGGAAAGACATGGATCGCCATGAAAATGGCAAAAGAAGAAGCAAAAGAAACGGGAAGGCATGTGTTATTCTTATGCCAGTCGCCTCGGTTAGCAAGCTTTGTTAACAGCATGATTGGTGAGATGGTAACCGTTTTAGATACTTATTCGCTGTTTAGCAAAGTTGTTGATGACTTTGAGGAGCTACAAGGCCCCTACTATTCAGGAATAATCAATAAACTGAAGCCAAACATCAGTCGCTTTGATGCAATTTTTGTTGATGAAGCTCAGGATTTTACCGAAGAATGGGCGACATTTGTTCGAAGCCTTCTTGTTGATCCGCAGCATTCCCGATTAGGAATCTTTTATGATGACGTTCAAGTTCTTAGGGAAGATAGTTTTGGTAGTGCTTTTGGAATTACATCCAAGCCGTTTCTTCTTAGGGAAAACATACGAAACACTGCCAATATTTATAAGTGGACAGCAGAAAAAACTCAGCTTTGGACGGATGTAGTTGCAAATCCCGTTGAAGGTCCAACACCACAAACGGAGGTAATAAACGATTTTGGGCAAATGATCCATTATTTAGAAATCTTTTTCCGTCGTTATCTTGATGAAGAACATCTTCCAAATAGTTCACTTGCTGTTATTGTTGATGATGTTGATGAATTTATGAATTCCTTTTCTGACGGGATTGCAATGTGGAGATTTGTCCGCAAGCAAGTGGAACAGGATAATGAGATATGTGTCTATTCTGTAGCGGAGATTAAAGGACTGGAAGCAGACATGGTTCTTTATATCCATGGAAGAAAAGCTTCTGAAAATGAGAACTATATTGCTTATACTCGCGCAAAATACTATTTAATTGAACTCGAGAGGAATTACTAATGGCTCGTATTACTTCTTTTATTCGTTGGGCAGGAGGCAAATCATGGCTCGTTCCATTTGTTCAGGATCTAGTTTCTGACCTTCACTATATTAATTATCATGAGCCTTTTATGGGCGGCGCATCTGTGTTTTTTTCACTTGATGAACCCGGGAAAAGCTATCTGTCTGATATGAATGCAGAATTGATTAATGCATTTACTGCTGTAAGAGATAATCCGAAGAGAGTGCTCCATTATTTATCACAATATGAAAATGATGAAACAAGCTATTATCTCATAAGAAGCAGTGAACCACGAGGGAAGTATCAGAAGGCAGCTCGGTTTTTATATCTAAACGCATATTCGTTTAATGGCCTTTATCGTGTCAATAAGCAAGGGAAATACAATGTTCCCTATGGTCATAGAACGAACATTTCAATTGACTATGACAGAATACTTCGAGTTAGTGAGAGGTTAAAGAATGTTGAACTATCGGTTCAGGATTTTTCAGCTTCCAAAGCAAATATTAAGCGAGGAGATTTAGTGTTTTTGGATCCGCCGTATGTTGTGCCAAAGGAGTCTCCAGAGGTGTTCATCAAGTATAATCAAACTCTATTTTCTTTGGATGAT
>CACXDE010000213.1 GCA_902766305.1 uncultured Ruminococcus sp.
TATGGGCGTTGGTACACCTGTGAATATTCTGGAGGCTGTACATCGTGGAATAGATATGTTCGACTGCGTTATGCCTACAAGAAACGCAAGACACGCAAACGTCTTTACATGGAGCGGACGCAGAAATATGATGAACGAAAAGTATTCTCTCGATACTTCTCCCCTTGATGATGAATGTGACTGTCCGGTATGCCGGAATTTCACAAGAGCCTATATCCGCCATCTTTTCAAAAGCGGTGAAATGCTCGCTATGAGACTGTGTGTTATGCACAATGTATATTTTTATAACACACTGCTTATGAAGATAAGGGAAGCACTGGACGAGGACAGGTTTGAAGAATTTTATCTTCACTACAGAGATATACTTGATAAAAGGATATAAAAACTTCCTGCAGCCGCTCTGTATCGGGCGGCTGTGATTTTTAATAAAATTAATTTTTACAAAAAAGCTAAAAAATACTTGCAAGTTTACAATATGCCTGTTATAATGATACTTGTTTTATTGTTTGAAAAAATAAACAAGATTTTACCCGAAGAAGAAAGGAAATGGATTTTATGTTAGATCTTACAGTGCTTGCAGCTGCGGCAACTACTGACGCTGCTGCTGAATCAAGCCCCTGGGCAACAGCCGGTATGTTCGGATTCTGGATACTTATTTTTGTTGCAATGTATTTTATCCTCATCCGTCCGCAGAGAAAGAAACAAAAAGAAGAGGAAGAAATGAGGGGCAGCGTTGAAATAGGTGACGACGTTACCACCATCGGCGGCGTCGTAGGCAGAGTTATTGCCGTGCGTGACGATGATGAAACTGTAGTTATTGAAACGGGCAGTGACAAAACAAGAATGCGCTTCAAAAAGTGGGCTATCAGCTCCATAGACACCCCTGAGAAGCAGATCAAAAAGGAAGAAAAGGCTGATAAGAAGAAAAAGAAAAAAGAATCCAAGGATGAAGAAGAATGATTCAAAGGGAATGAAGCGGCGGACAATGCCCTGCTTCATTCCTTTTTAATAAAATGAAAGGACGATAATATGAACGGAACTATCAAAAAAATAGTGATAACAGGCGGTCCCTGCGCCGGAAAATCAACTGCCCTGAGCCGCATACAAAAGCATTTTTCCCAGATAGGCTATTCTGTCATAATCATACCGGAAACAGCAACAGAACTGATATCCGGCGGAATTGCGCCCTGGACCTGCACAACAAATTATGATTATCAGATATGTCAGATGCGGTATCAGATTGAAAAGGAAAAAATCTTTGAAGCAGCCGCAAATACAATGGATAAGGAGAAAATACTGATAGTATGCGACAGAGGACTTACAGATAATCGTATTTATATGAGTGATGATGAGTTTGACCGCATACTCAAAGATCTTGGCGAAAATGAGGTTGAAGTCAGAGACAGGTATGACGCAGTATTTCACCTTGTTACGGCTGCAAAGGGTGCAAGGGAGTATTATACTACAGCGAATAATACAGCAAGAACGGAAAGCCCTGAAACCGCCGCTGTTATGGATGACCGTCTTATCGCAGCATGGACAGGACACCCCCATCTGTGGGTCATCGACAACGAAGGCAGCTTTGACGACAAAATGAAGCGGCTTATATGTGAGATAGCCTTCTTCCTCGGAGAACCCGAACCGCTTGAAATAGAGAGAAAATTTCTGATTGAATATCCCGACCTTGAAAAGCTTGAAGCAGCTGGGCAATGTCACAAGGTAGAGATAATGCAGACCTATCTCAAAAACAAGGACGGAAATGAGATACGTCTGCGTCAGCGGGGCGAAAACGGACACTACATATATTTTGAAACAATAAAGCGCACCATTACCGGAATGAAAAGAGTAGAGATAGAAAAACGTCTTACAAAGGACGAATATCTTACCCAGCTTATGGAAGCTGATTTCACGAAACGTCAGATACGGAAAGACCGCTACTGTCTGATGTATAAGAACCGGTATTTTGAGATAGACGTTTATCCATTCTGGCAGGATAAGGCAGTTGCAGAGATAGAACTGAGCGATGAAAACGATGAATTTGAATTTCCGGATTTCATAAAGGTAATAAAAGAGGTTACTGACGATCCTTATTACAGAAACTATGCGCTTGCAAGGTAATAATAATACAACAAGCGACATATAATTCATAAAAAGATAACTGATAAGGGTACGGTGTTGCTTGTGAAGGATAGAAGGGGTTTTGTGCTGCCGGTTCTGATAAGCGGTATTGTAGGGACGGGGACTGTATTTCTGCTTATGCTGCTTTTCGCTTTTATTACGGTAAAAACAGGAAATATGGATACAGGTCTTTTTATGCCGGTAAATATTGTCTCGCTTTGTACCGGCGCATTTATCGGAGGTCTGATCTGCGCAAAGATAATGAAGGAAAAGGGCTTTATCTGGGGAATGGTTACTGCGTCTGCAATTTTCCTGATAACATCTGCTGCCGTAATAGCTTTCGGCGGAGAAGCAACTCTACAGCTTATACTCAAACTGGCTGCAATGCTGCCCGCAGGCGCTATAGGCGGTATTCTCGGTGTATCCAAAAGAAAAAAACGAAGGTATCAGAGATAAAACATGATTGAAATTATCTGCAATGTATGATAGAATATATTAAGGCAGGCATAGATCAGTTTATGGCTGCGTTACTAAAAACCGAAAGGGTGATCTCAATGTCAGCAAAGCATATCAAAACTCTCAACAAGGCTAACCTCAAGGAGTCAGCTGTAAAGGGCGGCTGCGGCGAATGCCAGGCTTCCTGTCAGTCTGCATGCAAAACATCATGCACAGTAGCCAATCAGAAGTGTGAGAAATAATTTGCGGCGAACGAAGTACCCTTGTACTTCATTGTCAAAGGGCGGCAGCTTTTGGTTTGATCTGTCCGCCCTTTGCTTTTTACTGTAATAAAAATGAGCTTGACGCCCGTTTTTTCTTGGGTAAAACCCTTTTGAAAAAGGGTTATTCCCCAAACCCCTTTCCAAAAACTTTTAATACTTGCTATTGATAAGAATTATGTAATTAACGGGTGCAGGGAACTTGTTCCCTGCCGGGGTCCGGGCGAGAAGCCCGGGCAGGGTTTGTTGCGGCAGCCCCAACATATCAAACAAAACTTTATTAAGGAAACAGGAGAAAGAAAAATGATACATAAATATAAGCTCGGAGGATATAATATTTGTCTGGACGTTCACAGCGGTGCTGTACACGTTCTTGACGACGTCGCTTATGATATACTTGATATTCTTGAAAAAACAGAAAAAATGACAAAAGAACCTCAGCAGGAAATATTTGACTGCCTTGGGGATAAATATGACAGAGAAGAAATAAAAGAAACCTACGACGCACTTTATGAATTGTATGACAACGGTCTTTTGTTCTCCCCCGATGATTACGAGCAGTTTGCTGATATGATGACAAAAGCACCGATAAAATCCATGTGCATAAACATTTCGCATGACTGTAATCTCAGATGCGAATACTGCTTTGCTGCAAAGGGCGATTTCGGTCAGGGACGCTGTCTTATGCCGCTCGAAACAGCAAAAAAGGCTATTGATTTTATAATAGCCAATTCAGGAACAAGAAGAAATCTTGAAGTAGACTTTTTCGGCGGAGAACCGCTGATGAATTTTGATGTCGTAAAGCAGACGGTTGAATATGCAAGAAGCATAGAAAAAAAATATAACAAGTATTTCCGTTTTACGATCACAACGAACGGACTTCTGCTTGACGATGAGAAGATAGAATACATAAACCGCGAAATGAACAATGCCGTTCTCTCCCTTGACGGAAGAAAGGAAGTCAACGACAGGATGAGAGTTACACCGAACGGCAAGGGCTGCTATGATGTTATAGTTCCCAAATATCAGAAGCTTGTTGCAGGTCGCGGCGACAAGGATTATTATATCCGCGGTACGTTCACAAAATACAATCTTGATTTTACAAATGATGTACTTCACTTCTATAAACTGGGATTCGATCAGCTTTCAATCGAACCTGTAGTATCTGATCCCAAGCTTGACTACAGCATTAAATATGATGATCTGCCAAGGGTTTTTGAAGAATACGACCGCCTTGCAAATACTATTATAGAATCAAGGAAAAAGGGCGAATATTTCAACTTCTTCCATTTTATGATAGACCTGAATCAGGGACCATGCGCAATAAAGCGTCTTCGCGGATGCGGATGCGGAAACGAATATGTAGCCGTAACGCCGCAGGGCGATATTTACCCGTGTCATCAGTTTGTAGGCAATGAAGCGTACAAAATGGGCAATCTGCATGACGGCACTTTCAATACCGATATGAAAGAGGATTTCGCAAAGGCTAACGTCTACAGCAAGGAAAACTGCAAAAACTGCTGGGCAAAGTTCTATTGTTCGGGCGGATGCAACGCCAATAATTACCAGTACGAGGGCGATATCAGAAAATCACACAGGACTTCATGCGAGCTTGAAAAAAAGCGTCTTGAATGCGCAATAATGATAAAGGCTGCCCTTGCAGAGGAAAGTGACGCTTATGAATGTGACGGCGAGGATTGTTTCAGCTCATGTCTGTAATACTTTATAGTAAACGTCATTTATAAAGACCTATTATCATCTTGAATAATATTTTTCCGCTCTGTCATTCTGAGGAGCGCAGCGACGAAGAATCTTTCCGAAAACTCTGCTTTAGTGGAAAAGATCCTTCGCTTACGCTCAGGATGACATTAAGGCAAAGCTTTTGTCGTTTACTATAAGTGTATAAAACAATCTTCTTCGGTTATACTATGATAGTGAATAGTCATTGGCTGCCTGTCATTATATAGTGACAGATGCAAACTGATAACTATCAACTATATAATAACCGGAGGTCAGTAAAATGCTTGATAAAATCGCATTGATACTGCTGATAATCGGCGGACTTAACTGGGGAAGCATAGGTATTTTCCAGTTTGACATGGTCGCATGGCTTTGCGGCGGTCAGACAGGTATCGTCAGCAGGATCATATATACTTTAGTCGCTCTTGCGGCAGTATGGTGTATTTCACTTCTGTTTCGAGAGAATGCCGTCATCGACGAGGACCGCAGACCGGCTTTCTCTGAATAAGCCTTCAAATACTACCAGATTACTTTCTAAGCTTTAAAATAAAAGCGTCCGGCAGATACTTTAATATCCGCCGGATGTTTTTTGTATAA
>CACXDE010000214.1 GCA_902766305.1 uncultured Ruminococcus sp.
TCATCTGTTCCGGCACACGTTGAAATGATGGGACTTATTGGTATGGGCAACAACCCGATGGTTGGCGCGACAGTTGCTTGTGCAGTTGCTGTTGAAGAGGCTATGAAGGGCTGATAAAAGTATCTCCGATTTTGTAAAAATATCTTACCGCCGTCCGGGTTTGCTTCCGGGCGGCGGTAAACATTATGTATGTTAAGTTTATTTCCAATAAAACAAAAAGTGAATTTATAGTTCTTTGTCGATTTTGACAAAAAATGATTAAATATAATCTGAAAGATGTAGATATCTTCTAAAAAACAAAAACATTCTTTTAAGACACTTTCAAGATATAGACAAAACAGCAAAAATCTGTTATTATAATAAATTGAATATAGATGAGTTTAAGGTTTGATGTACATTGCTGACTGCTGATAAAAAAGAGGTGTTTGTGACGGATAGTGTACTGATTGTTTCCGGCTCACAGCAGTCTGTACCTGTATTGATATCAATGCTGAACAGTGAAGGTTTCAGCGAAGCACATACGGTAGACAGTGCCGGTGAAGCTAAAAGAGTCTGCGGAGAAAGAAAATATTCTTTGATTATTATTAACACACCTCTGTCAGATGATACAGGAAATGAGCTTGCAGTTTATCTGCTGAAAAATACAGTCTCTTGTGTAATTGTGATTGTAAAGAGCGAGATAGAGGATCAGGCTGAAAATAAACTTCTGCCTTACGGTGCTTTTGTGTTAGGCAAGCCGCTAAATAAGGTTATTTTTCATAAAACACTTTGCTTTGCAAAGGCGGTTCAGAACAGAGTGAAAAGCTTGCAGAAGGAAAATATAAAGCTTCGTGAACAAGCTGCGGATAATAAGATAATTACCAGGGCGAAATATATCCTTATGGAATATCTTTCAATGTCTGAAGCTCAGGCACACAGATATATTGAAAAGCAGGCGATGGATTTGCGCCTGACTAAACTTGAAATTGCAAAAAATCTTCTCAGCACTTATGATAGTTGACTGATGTTGTTTATAATACAGAGGAAGCAGATTATGTTTCCTGATAAGGATTGAAACCAACTTAAATAAAAGAAAGGATATGATGAAATGCAAAGAAAAGCTTTTCTTGTGTTGGAAAATGGAGATGTATACGAGGGTACAGCTTTCGGTGCAGAAAAGGAGGCAACGGGTGAGTTGGTGTTTACTACCGCTATGACGGGTTATCTCGAAACTCTTACTGATCCCAGCTATTTTGGTCAGATCGTTTGCCAGACTTTTCCGCTTATAGGAAATTATGGTGTTATTCCCTCAGATTTTGAGAGCAAAAAGCCGGCGCTTACGGCTTATATTGTCAGAGAGCTGTGTCAACAGCCGTCAAATTTCAGATGTGACGGTGTGCTTGACACTTTTTTAAAGGACAATGATATCCCTGGTATATGCGGAATAGATACACGATGCCTTACCAAAACTGTCCGTGAGTATGGTGTAATGAACAGTGCCATTCTCTACAGAGAACCGACTAAAGATGATATCGAAGGGCTGAAAGGCTACAGAGTGACTAATGCCGTAAAGTCTGTTACAACAGATAAGCCTGAAACATTTGAAGCAGAAGACGGAGAGCTTAATGTTGTTCTGATGGATTTTGGCGCAAAAAATAATATAAGACGTGAGCTTGTAAAGAGAGGATGCAATGTTACAGTAGTTCCCGGCAGTACAACTGCTGAGGAGATAAAGGCGATGAATCCTGATGGAATAATGCTTTCAAATGGTCCGGGCGATCCTGAGGAAAATACAGAGATAATTGCAGAAGTAAAGAAGCTGTGTGAATATAAGATACCTACGTTTGGTATATGTCTCGGTCATCAGATCATGGCGCTTTCACAGGGTGCTAAAACAGAAAAGCTTAAATACGGTCACAGAGGCGCAAACCAGCCTGCTACAGATACACAGACCGGAAGGGTCTACATCACAAGTCAGAATCATGGCTATGCTGTAGTTGCAGATACACTTCCTGAAAATGCGTATGAAAGCTTTGTAAATGCAAATGACGGTACCTGCGAGGGCGTTACATACAAGAATATGCCGGTATTTACAGTGCAGTTCCATCCCGAGGCCTGCGGCGGTCCGCTTGATACCTCGTTCTTATTTGACAGATTTATAAAGATGATGAAGGAGGATAAAAAGAATGCCTAAGGATAACAGCATTAAAAGAGTATTGGTGATAGGCTCCGGTCCTATCGTTATCGGACAGGCTGCCGAATTTGACTATGCCGGCACACAGGCCTGCCGTGCGCTCAAGGAAGAGGGTCTTGAAGTCATTCTTGTAAATTCTAACCCTGCTACGATAATGACTGATAAGGCTATGGCGGATAAGGTGTATATTGAACCGCTTACACTTGAAACTGTTAAAAGAATCATTATAAAGGAGGAACCTGACAGTCTTCTTTCAACACTTGGCGGTCAGACCGGTCTTACCCTTTCCATGCAGCTTGCAAAGGAAGGTTTTCTCAAAAAGCACGGAGTAAAGCTTTTAGGTGCAAATCCCGAGACTATCGACAAGGCAGAGGACAGACAGATGTTCAAGGATACAATGGAATCCATTGGTCAGCCTGTTATCCCTTCGCTTGTTGTAAATGACGTTGAGTCAGCTGTAAAATTTGCAGATGATATCGGCTATCCTGTTATAATCCGTCCGGCATTTACGCTCGGCGGCACAGGCGGCGGTATAGTAAATAATGAAGAGGAACTTCGTGAGATAACAGCAAACGGTCTGGAGCTTTCTCCTATAACACAGGTGCTTGTTGAAAAATGTATTGCCGGCTGGAAGGAAATTGAATTTGAGGTAATGCGTGATAAGATGGGAAATGTTATCACCGTCTGCTCAATGGAAAACTTTGACCCTGTCGGCGTACATACAGGCGACAGTATAGTAATAGCTCCTGCTGTAACGCTTGCCGATAAGGAATATCAGATGCTCAGAAGTGCAGCTCTGAATATTATTTCTGCTCTTGGAGTAGAGGGCGGATGTAACTGTCAGTTTGCGCTTGAACCTGAAAGCTTTAATTATGCTGTAATTGAAGTTAACCCAAGAGTTTCACGTTCTTCTGCACTCGCTTCAAAGGCGACAGGTTATCCTATTGCAAAGGTTGCTGCTAAGCTTGCAATAGGTTATACACTTAATGAGATAAAGAATGCCGTGACGGGTACGACATATGCCTGCTTTGAGCCGGCACTTGACTATGTTGTAGTAAAGTTCCCGAAATGGCCTTTTGATAAATTTGTATATGCAAAGCGTACTCTTGGTACTCAGATGAAGGCTACCGGCGAGGTAATGTCAATTGCACCTACCTTTGAACAGGCAATAATGAAGGCTGTAAGAGGTGCTGAGATCAAGCACGATACATTGTCGTCTCCGAAATTTGAGGAAATGTCTACAGAGGAAATAAAAGACAGACTGAGCGTTTGCGATGACGAGCGTTCCTTCTGTGTGTATGAGGCACTTAAAAGAGGAATTACGGTTGACGAAATTCATGCTGTAACAATGATAGATGAATGGTTCCTTGAAAAACTACTTAATCTTGTAAAATGTGAAAGAGAACTGAAAGAAAATGAACTGACAAGAGAGCTTTACGTTAAGGCTAAAAATCTTGGCTTCCTTGACAGGACTATAGAAGCCCTCAGCGGAAAGAAGCCCGAAGATCCGCTTGTTCCCGTATATAAGATGGTTGATACCTGTGCTGCGGAGTTCAAGGCTGAAACACCGTACTTTTATTCAACATACGATAAGGACAATGAAGCGGAAGCATTTATAAAAGAGAAAAACTCGCCGAGAAAGACAATCATAGTATTTGGTTCAGGTCCTATCCGCATTGGTCAGGGTATTGAATTTGACTATGCGTCCGTTCACTGTGTATGGGCGCTGAAAAAGGCAGGCTTTGATGTTGTTATCGTAAACAACAATCCCGAAACAGTTTCAACAGACTTTGATACAGCAGACAGACTTTATTTTGAGCCGCTTACAAATGAAGATGTAATGGGTATCATTAAGACAGAAAAGCCCTATGGAGTTGTGGTTGCATTCGGCGGTCAGACTGCTATCAAGCTTACAAAGTTCCTTAGTGAGAGCGGAGTAAATATTCTTGGTACATCTGCTGACAGTATTGACATGGCGGAGGACAGAGAGCGTTTTGATGAACTTCTTGAACTTCATAACGTAAAGCGTCCTGAGGGCTTTACTGTTATGACAACAGAGGAAGCGCTTGATGTTGCAGAAAGAATAGGATATCCTGTTCTTATGCGTCCTTCATATGTACTCGGCGGTCAGAATATGATAATAGCCTTTAATGAAGCTGACATAAGGGAGTATATGGCTATTATTCTTGCACAGAATATAGAAAATCCGATACTTATTGATAAATACCTTTCAGGTACGGAGCTTGAGGTTGACGCAATTTGTGACGGAGAGGAAATTCTTATCCCAGGCATAATGCAGCACGTTGAAAGAGCCGGCATACATTCTGGTGACTCTATCGCAGTATATCCGGCATGGAATATCAGTGATGATATGACGAGAAATATTATCACAACCTCAAAGAACCTTGCAGTTTCCCTTAAAACAAAGGGTCTTGTAAA
>CACXDE010000215.1 GCA_902766305.1 uncultured Ruminococcus sp.
CTGCTGCTGTATGATGAAGTCTGCTCCGGACGTACACTATCGTTTGTACTGTGAGAATATATATTCTGCGGTGCAGGATAGGAACTGCTTTCCGGTGTCTGACCGCTGTGCTGATATCCTTCACTCTGAGCACTTTGTTCTGCCGATACTTTTTCAGCCTCAGAAGCTTCCAGACTGCCTTGGGTGTATCCGCTGTTTGCCTGTAACTCTTTCCCGCTGTTATTCTCAAAAGTATTATTCATTTCATTGTTTTCCATAACTAAACCCTCCGTGAAATTATATTTGTAACCTTGTTAAGCTCTGGGCTTTCGGGATTACTTTTTGTTGATGATGTTATTATACACCATCCTTGTTCATAATTTGATAACAAATTTCGGTATTTTTTGAAACAATTTTTTAAGCTTTTCTTAAATACCGTAAAGATTATTTTAAGTTTCGTTCAAGAGTATTTTAAGGTTATTTCAAGGATGTATGATAATACTGAATTTTTTGTGTATGGTTAAAAATTTTATGTCTATTATCTCCACACATATGGGAGCATAGTGCTGCTCATATTTAAAATCTTCTTATGTATATTATCTGATGTAATCTTCTATGTATGCTAAAAAACCATTCATCCCGACTTGCTCTTTTCAAACAGGTCGGGAAAGGTTTTGGAAATTATGCTTTTGCAGGTTCTTTGTCATCCTTGAGTGCTTCTTCAGCGATCTCAGTAATAACAGATGTACAATGCGGGCAGCGAGTAGCCTTGATATCTATTTCGCTGATACAGAAAGGACATTCCTTTGTTGTCGGTTCTTCTTCCTCTTTCCTCAGAGCCTTCGGAATTGACATAAGCTTGTTAACTGCTTTGACCATAGCGAAAATAATGATAGCCATGATAAGGAAATTAAGGATAGCTGCAACAAACTGTCCGAGATTGATAGGACCTACATTAAGAGCGGCTGTGACCTTTGTAAAATCGAGAGCGCCGGTCTCAGGATCCTTGAAGTCCATTCCTGTAACTGTAGCGATTATCCAGCTTATTCCAGGCATGATAACATCGTCACAAAGAGAAGTAACGATCGAGCCGAACGCACCGCCGATGATAACACCGACAGCCAAATCCATTACATTTCCGCGCATGACAAATTCTTTAAATTCCGTCATTAGTTTACCCATATTTTCTACCTCCGATAATTAAGTTATGTACAGACGAACAAAACTCCCTTCGTCTGTCATCAATTGACATAACCATTATAGCACATAAAGGCAGTGCAAGTAAACAAAAATTTTAAAAAAATTGTCGGAATTTTAAAATAATTGTCAAATGTCGTTTATGTTCAAAGGACGCTCCAACAATGCCGGAACGTCCGAAAAAATTATTCTACAACCTTTATCCAGCCCTTTGGCACTTCTATGCTGCCCATCTGGATTCCTGTGAGAGTATCATAAAGCTTTTTGGTTGTCGGACCCATTTCGTCCATACCGCTCGGGAAGCAGATTTCCGTACCGTGATCATTTATCTTTCCTACAGGAGAGATAACTGCGGCAGTACCGCAAAGACCGCATTCTGCAAAATCCTTAAGCTCATCTTTATATACTTCTCTTTCCTCAACCTCAAGACCAAGATATTCCTTAGCAACATACATAAGTGAACGTCTTGTAATGGACGGAAGTATACTGTCAGACTTAGGAGTAACGATCTTATTATCCTTTGTTACGAATAGGAAGTTAGCACCGCCTGTTTCCTCAACCTTGCTTCTTGTCTGTGCGTCAAGATACATATTCTCGGCAAAGCCTTCATTATGAGCAGTAACTATAGCATGAAGGCTCATAGCATAGTTCAGACCTGCTTTAATGTTGCCTGTGCCGTGGGGAGCAGCTCTGTCAAAGTCGCTGATCTTTATAGTGATAGGCTTTGCGCCGCCCTTAAAGTAAGGACCAACAGGTGTTGTAAATACTCTGAACTGAAATTCATCAGCAGGCTTAACACCGATAACGGGGTTGATACCGAACATATAAGGACGTACATACAGAGTAGCGCCTGTGCCGTATGGCGGAACATAGTCAGCATTAGCCTTTACTGTCTGTACAACAGCGTCAACAAATTTATCTTCCGGAAAAACAGGCATTTCCATTCTTCTTGAAGAGTTAGCAAGTCTTTCCGCATTGAGGTCAGGACGGAAAAGAACTATTCTGCCGTCAGCCGTTGTATATGCTTTCAGACCTTCAAAAATAGTCTGAGCATACTGGAGAACGCAGGCACACTCACTCATAGTTATCATATCATCTTCTATAACAGCGCCCTCGTCCCACTTTCCGTCTTTAAAATTTGAAACAAATCTCTTATCTGTCTTTATATAACCGAATGACAGATTTTCCCAGTCTATATTTTTCTTTGCCATAATAAGGACTTCCTTTCGATTTTGCGGCGATCCGCCGCCCCTTGATATTGTGACAGCATCATCTGCATTGATTTTATAAAAAACCACACCGCACCGATACTGTCAATGATGAACAACTATATTATAGTACGATTTAAAAATTATGTCAATCCTATTTGCAAGTTTTATCCGTCAGTTGTAAGTTGTAAGCTCAAAGAAAAAAGCCTGGTATATCATCATTGTACATTGCACATTGAATTGTCCACTTTCGTTGATGATAATAGTTTCCAGTACTCTTCCTAAACTGTCGGTGAGTCACTGTTTCAGGGAGTCATCTTCATCAATATGATCAGAATGACAGTGGGGCGAGCTAACGAGAGAAGAAAAAAGTCTGGTACGCCATCATTGTACATTGCACATTGAACATTGTACATTGAATTGTCCGCTCCTCAGAATGACGGGAAGGAAAAATATTTTTCAGTTCAAAGCTTCAAAATACAGTCAGTCAAACCAGCTAAGCTGAGTATATTCCGATTTTTCTTCAAAGCTGTTCATCCATGAAAATATTTCTTCATTGCTGTGAAGCATTTTATTTTTCCGGCAAAAGTCATGGAACAGCTTCATCAGCTCTGTATGACGGGGACTGTTTACCTCATAGCTATACCCGAAATTTTTTATGTAACGCTCCTTCATTCCTGGAAAAAATTCATCAAGCTTGCTGTAAAAGTACTCCCTGTTCCCCTCACGGAGAGTCAGTCCCATACCAAAGCAGATAACGCCTTTGACACCAGCTTCCGCACACATTTCAAGAACGGACTTTATGTTTTCAGGCGTATCGTTGATAAAGGGCAGTATCGGACAAAGCCAGACTATAGTCGGAATACCGTTGTCACCCA
>CACXDE010000216.1 GCA_902766305.1 uncultured Ruminococcus sp.
AATAAAAATAAGCTTGTTTATAATTATATTTGTGTTTTTTGTATTGTTTTGAAAATATGAGGAGATAGAAACATGATAACCTTTTCAAAGCATTCAAAAATAGTAATTGCAATTATTGCCGTTGCATCCTTGTTTAATTTTACGGTTTATGCAGAAACTACTTGTTTCAACAATTATATTATAGAATTATTATTTAGGCCGTGTGGTGTCGTTTGTTTCAATTAACGACATCAGAAGAATTTTATATTCGTTTTTTAATAAAACGTAAAGAAAGGAAGATTATTTTGAAAAAGAATTTGAAGGTATTTCTGTTTGCGATAGCATTGATTTTGACAATGGCTTTATCATCATTTACTGTGTTTGCAAAAAATAATATTGCTGCTGGAGCCATTCATGTTTCATCTAAGGGAAAGTCCTTCTCGAAAAGTTGGGAAGTAACATACCCAGTCAAATTTGATACTGATAATGCAAAATTTTATATGAAGTATGGGTTTAATACCTATTTAATTGACGAGGATTATGTGAAAGGTTTTAACTCATTGAAACCTGTAGAAGTCAAAGTGTCAAATACAGATAGCATTAAAAGAGGCAGCTCACGTGCCAACAAACAGGCGATTGCTGAGATTCGTCATAAAGAAAGTACGGTCATTGATTACTATATGACATGGTAATCAAAAAAGTGATTAAATCATGCTTCTGTCCACATAGTCTCCTATCAATCAAAGCTGCCGCAGAAGAAACAGAGGTGTTGCTATGAAGATAATCAAATTGTTGTGCTTTTCTTTGCTTGCTGTTATCGGATTTGTTTTTGCCGGAGAATATTTTATCCTCTATCTGGATAATTTCGATGCGGCTTGCATCGGTACAGATTTTTATTATCCAAATACCTATGACAGTTCGCCGGAGAAAATGGTGGACGATATTCTACGTGAAGCTGAAAAGGCAGGAATCGGAATTTTCACTGTAATCACGGATAGTCGTAATCAACTTAGCACAGTGAAAAAGGTTTATTCTTCTGATGGAGTGGATGCTTTTATTCGGCAAAATTACCACATTGCTCCTCAGCAGTATCGAAGTTTGTTTTCGGGAAACTATGAAGTGGAATTTTACTCCTTCAACCAGATAATCGATAACAATGAGGATATAGACAATATTATCGAATTTTCCATTATTGGGGATATGTCCTCCGCCAGGTGCTTCAAATCCAAATTGATCGACACCTACGGAGGAAGCTTTCCACATTATGGAGTAAAAAAACGTGAGGGTCTATATATTTTTGGAATATGGATTATCATTGTGACGCTGGTACTGTTTTTGACCTATTTTGAAATTCAGTTTAACAAAAAAGAGTGCTATGTGTGCGTTACTTTGGGCAGTCGTATCTCCCAGTTGTTAGTGAAATTCTTACTGCCTGATCTGGTTGCTTTTGCGGCGGTTTTTTGGATTGAGTTTGCATTGGTGAGGCTATTTACCACTGCCGACTTTCAGCTTCCCGCTGCTTTGCTTGCAATGGGTGTGCTGATTTGCACGGATGTGGCATTTTACGTTATAGCCTTTGGTACCTTTAAAATTAAAAAGGCTTTTGCGGGTCTGTCGTTGACCAACCGTCAGCTCTATGCCAATTATGCGTTGAAGTTGGGAACGCTGGTGGTTACGCTGGCGGTGATATCAGGCAATATTGTTGAAATCGATCGTGTTGTGCAATATTATGGGCTAAGTGATTTTTTTGACAGGTATAGCGATTATGCCTTTATTCAGTTCGTTTATGACCGATACAGTGAAAATCCTGAGGAGATATATGAACTGTCAGGGGATAATTATGATTTTGACAGTACCATAAGGGATATTGAATTTTACTTGACGCAGCAACAATCGGGAAACAATCTCATGCTTTATTGCGACAGATTAGTTGGCGGTTCTACCTATACTGATTTTATTATAGCAGACAGTGGTGCATTGCCTTATCTTTCGGAAAAAATGGAGGAAGCGTCTTTACTGAACAGCAGGGGCGTTGAGGAATTTTATGTATTGATGCCCCAAAAAATGACCAGAGAGCAGCGTGAGGAATGCCTTTTATATGTCGATTCAAGATGGAATGAGTTTTATGACGATGATGAAGAGGAGATTCGGAGCTTAGAAAGAAACTATGCCGTACTTCAGTATCAGGAAACCGTGAATCTATGTGCAATGAGCAGCTATGGCATTGATATGCAGTTCTGTGAAAATCACAAAAATCCGATTATCTTGTATTTTAAGGATTATCCGTCAGCAAATAAGATGATTGACATTGTGAAACACCATGAGATAGATAATTGGGCGGCGGAGTTTACAAAAAAAGAACTAAAAAAGCCTGAATTAGTTAGCTTCCCATAAGGATGCCAACCAAACACCCACACATACAACCGATTGAGAGAAAAAAGACTGCAATTTACAGTGATTGCTGTAAGATGCAGTCTTTTTATGTGTATGAAATCATATTTTGTGATTCGCACCATGCGCTTTATGAAATCATCGCTATTCCGTAATCAATTCCTTCACGTCTACGCGCCTGACACGTCCCGCCATCAGGTAGGCAAACAGGAAGAAGCAGATACACAGCAGCGCAACCGGTACGGCAATCGTCAGCGGCGTGAAGGCGACGCG
>CACXDE010000217.1 GCA_902766305.1 uncultured Ruminococcus sp.
CGTCCGTTTGGATCAGTCTCTTTATAGCAAATGAAAACGTCGAAGGGTTCCTCTTTCTGGGAAATAGCAAGAATCCCCTTCTGAATCTCATTAATTGAAGCAGCTTCCTGCTCGTAAATACCTCTCTGGTAACTATCTGCATACTCCAGTGCCGACTTGTAGTCCGCATCGTCGAATATGGAAGTAAACTGCGCCCGGTTGACCGTGGGCACGCGTTTGCGTGTCGCGGGATCCTCCACATACTCTATTCCATAGCGGCAGAGCACCAAAGACCAGTATGATTCAGCATCCGTATTATCCTCCGCAAGGATCTGCTCATAGATAGATGCAGCCTTATCAAATTCATTGTTACGGCGGAAGTGGTTTGCCCTATCGTAAAGGTTTGCCTTCCTGTCGCTGTCAAGTTTCGGAAGCGTCTGCTTCGTTCCGCAGCTATCGCATATTCCTACAGTTTCTCCCGGCTGGAACTCGATCGTTCCGCCGCACATTTTGCATTTAAAGACTGACATTTTCTATTTTCCTTCTTAAACTACAGAAAACTATATTGTTTTTAATTTTGCCTCATATTCCGCTATATGTTCTTTAATTACTTTGCCTCTTTTACCGAACAGACCTTGTTTGTATCGTTTTGCTTTTTTCAATCCTTTCTCCCAGCTTATCTGTACATATTCGATAACCATGTTGTCTGCAGAAAAATGATTCAGCAACATATCTCCTAAATGCAGGTATGGATAATAATGTTCACATAAGTGATCGATTCCATCATATACTTCAAGCGATTTGTTTAATACATCTGAAAGAAACGAGTGTTTTATCTGTTCATCATCGATACTAGAGATTTCCTCAAAAGTGGCATCCAAAATACTATCGATACTCTTAATTGACTTTGACACATAAGCAATTGGGCTATTAATAGCCTTGTAATAAGTTAAATAGAATAATGCTTCTATACAGTTTGGATCCAGTTCAAAGATTTGCTTATAGTATTTAACTGCATCGGCATCATCTTTTGATTCCGCGGAAATCCTGGCTAGTTTAAGAAGATTATCCAACTCATTTGAACGGTCAATTTTAATTGAACTTCCAGAAACATCAACAGTTCCCTCAATCATCATCTTTTTTGCTTCTTCTACAGAGTACTTTGTTCCACAGTTTTGGCAAACAAACACTCCGTCCTGCTTTATGAGATCTGTGCTTCCACACATTTCACATGTTAGCTGTTTCATTGAATTGCTCCCTTTCAGTGTTTATATTATTTGTTCGAATTAATTATAGAATATGGTCTTCAGTTACATCATTCATATGACTGCATTCTGTACATCTCCAGACCTTATTACTCGTTGTGAATCCGGGTTGGACGTTCAGATAAGCTTCACATTCGTCACAGAACCAAAACACACTGGTTCTTCTTTCTTCTTCAGAAAGCATGTATCCACAATCAGGACACCGCCACATCTGCCCAGACGGTCCCAGATACATGTTTTGACTTCTGCATGACGGACAATCCATCCACAAACTAACGCCGGCATACATACTCCTCTGCCAGTCTATGTCCCTATACTCAAATCCTTCGAAAGGAAACTGACTGCCACAGTAAGGACACTTAACATGCTTCCGCCAAGTCCGCACCTCTATGCTGGCGCCGCAATTATTACATTTGATAATCTTTGGAATCATAGTTCTATCTCACTAACCAAAATATACTTTAATATGCTCTATGTGGCTATCTATCTTCGCCGGCTCATAATGAAATGGATTGTCTTCCGCGCGAAACTGCTCAAAAAAAACGATTAGTTCTCTAGAAAAAGTGTGTGTTTCTGTATTAATCATAATTCGCTTACTTTCATGCCATTTCCACCCAGGATGAAATGATCCATAATTACGAGATTGATCGTAGATGTGTTTTTGTGCGCTTTCTGCAATTGCAATACCAAAAGGGCTAGCCGTTGAACTTAATTCATACGCTTGTATCATTGCAGACCCGAGTAATATATTATTTTTATAAGGTAAGTCTAATTCAAACACTTTTGATGCAGAATAGGGTACCCTATGGCCATGGATCGTCTCCCCATATGACAATCCTGCCTGTATGGAAAAACGCCTGCAAATATTTGGCTCCTTTAGAAAAATTGATGCTAAAGAATCAAAAACACGTACAAGAATTTTTTCAATATCACCTTGGTTGCTTGCAGTAATATATGCACCATCCATAACAGGATAAACAAAAACATTCTTATACTTTTCACTCCTCCATGCAGACAAAACGGCAGCATGAAGTTTAAAAATATAATTCGCAGTTTCGTAAACGCTATTCGTCATATGCGCTTTTGTTCCCATAATATCTAGGAAAGCCACATATTCGCGTTTTGGACGAGGAAGCTTTCGACTGTCAAAGAATATATCACTCATAAAACGATGATCCTTTTCAGCTTCTATACTTTTTTTCTGTGCTTACCTAATTGATGCAAGCTGCTGCTCTATCTCAGCAAGTCTTGCTTCGATCTCTTTTTTTCTCTTGGCTGCAAACAGACCCTTAAGATTTGCCATTTCCGCTTCAAGAGATGCTTTCTCCTTAGGCAATTCGTTTAGGAGACGTTCGCGATTTTTCTTTGAGGCCTGCTCAAACTCGATATCGATCGTGTCTACACTATTAAATAGTTTCCATCCAGAAACATTACACTCATCGGAAACTATCTCTCCTACAGCAACAACTGTACCATTTGATCTCAGTCCTATTGTGGAATCAGTGCCATAAGCAACAGCTATGATATCTGTCCAATCAGAAACATCGCACTGTTTAAATTCATTATTTCCTGTAGCCACAACTGTACCATCTGATTTTAACCCGACCGTACGATTAGGACTGCAAGCAACAGCTACGATATCTGTCCAATCAGAAACATTGCACGCTTTAAACTTATTACTCCCCGTAGCTACAACTGTACCATCTGATTTTAACCCGACCACATGATTATCACTGCAAGCAACAGCTACGATATCTGTCCAACCAGAAACATTGAACTGTTCAGGATATGGGCTATATTTGCTGTACCCGATTGCTATCGCCGTACCATCTTTTTTTAACCCGACCGTACGTTCATAACCGCAAGCAACAGCTATGATATCTGTCCAATCAGAAAAATTGAACTGTTTAAATTCTTTATTTCCTGTAGCCACAACTGTACCATCTGATTTTAACCCGACCGCATGACTAGCACTGCAAGCAACAGCTACGATATCTGTCCAACCAGAAACATTGAACTGTTCAGGATTTGGATTATATATGCTTCTGTACCCGGCTGCTATCGCCGTACCATCTGACTTTAGTCCAATTATTTTACCATGTGATGCGCAAACCATACTTTGCGCTCTACTAATTCGTTTGCGACACTCTTCCAGATCCTTACGATGCGTTTCAATCTTGTTCTGCAACTGATTCTCTGCATCTCGTCTCTTCATTTCTATATTATCAAACCAAACTGAAAGATCAGGCCCCGCGAACTGTTTTGCACGAGCGTAATAACGACTATCAGCAACATTTACTAGTTTCGATACAAAAGCATCCTCAAACGCATCTTTATTTACATATTTACCCTCCCCAAGCATTATTCCCAGATATGCTTCTGAATTCTCTGCGTCATAATTAAGTACGCTATCAAACAGTTCGTTTGCCTTTTTCCAGTCTTCATCCTCTAAAGTCAAGAAGCCGCGTCGAAGAAGGTTATTAATATCTATTTTGGAAGAATACTTAACGCCTTGTTCTGTTTCTTTTTCCGCATGATTTGATTCATTAGTTTTAATGACCTTCTTGATCCCCCTGATCAGATCCTGGATGAAACCGATCTTCGACATATCGTAAGACTGAAGAACAGTCAGGGCTTCCGGCAAGTCGTAGGGATCCATTCCTTTGTAGCAAGGCAGAAGAAGCTTAGATCTGTCCTTACGCATGAGCGCAAGGAATCTGTTCCACTCATTCTTCACCCATACTGCATTGAAATATTCGGGTTTCGAACCGATAACCACCATCACCTTGGCACTATTTAGCGCAGCAAAAATGTAAGGTTCGTACTCCGCGCCGGCCTTGTCCTCAAGAGTTATGCGGGAGAAGAACACACGGTAGCCTTCATTCGTAAGTTGATAGTATATTTCCTGAGCATCAAGGCTATCCTTGGTGCGCTGCTTGGTTGCGTCATCTGTTTCCTTGTAGCAGATGAAAACGTCAAAAGGTTCTTCATTTTGAGATGTTGCAAGGATGCCTTTCTGGACTTCCGCGATCTTAACGGCTTCCTTCTGGTACTGCCGACGGGTTATCCCGTCAGAGTGCTCTATTGCGGCAAGATAATCAACATCTTCAAGAATGCTGTCGAAGCTTGCTCTGTGGCAGGTGGGAATAAACTCATAGGTATTTGGATCTTCAACATACTCTATGCCAAAGCGGCAAAGGACACAGCACCAGTGAGCCTCAGCGTCGGTATCATCCTCTTTGACTATGTTTTCATAAATAGCCAAGGCCTTATCGAAATCCCCGATCCTCCTGAAATGGTTTCCGCGGTTGAAAAGCGCAGCTCGCTGTTCATCGCTCACCTTCGGCAGTGTCATGGTCGACCCGCAGTACTCGCAGGTCCCGAAAGTCTTTTCTCCGTCGAGGACTATATCCCCACCACACATTTTACATTTGAGTATCGGCATCTTTTAGCAACCACCTTTTTCTTTAATTATTCTTATCCAAGAAAGCAATGTCTCCTCATGAAGTACCATTCGCGCCTTTTCATAATCCTTGTAATTAGAAAAATATTAGATTCTGGTTTTTTTGTATTTTTCAACGTTGTAGCTACCATGTGCGAATGCATTCCTTATGGCTGCGAACATCGATCGTATTACTGATTTCTCATAACTTTTCAGAAACACACAATATTCATCCGGATAGCAGACAGTCTCGATCGATGCATAGTTTTGCTTTAGTTCTTCTTTTTTGCTAGGTTTATAGTTTTTCCTCAAACTTAATGTTGCAGAATCTAATAATGCTGTTTTTAGTTTTGAAAAAGACGCGGAACCATTATAACCATATTCCTTAAATGATTTACCTCTATAACTTTTTCCCTCAACAGGGCATTCAAACAAATAAAACTGAATAATGGTTTGCAGATTCTTGTTAGTAAGTTTGTCTGGATTAACAAAAGATGTTTTATATTTCATATTTATTGACTGTTTCTAATATGGTGCTGTATTGCTACCATTACCCTATTACTTAGCAGTTGCTTCCAGCAACAACTATATATCGTTATAGAATCTTATGCGTAACTGCACCGATAATACCTCGTTTTATCATTGTTTCGATCAAGACATCCGCTTTTTCTTTATATTCATTCTTGAGTTTATACCTTTGTACCCTGAAATTCGGGTTCTGACCGCCCATCGCAACCGACATCCTCGCCTCTATATTGGCCATCGTGATAACATGGTCCAGCATCCGATCCAACTCCCATTCTTCTATCTCACTTGGAAAGTTGGCATCAGCAAATCTATCTGCCAGCTTCCTGTCCAGCTCGTCGACATTGTATCCCAGCCCTGACACAAACCGCTCAAACGGGTGAATAGAATATGATATAGACTTATCAACTCTACCGGCTAATTCACAGCTTGTTGTATAAAGCCAAATTGCTTCTTCGATGCTAATTATGGCGTTTTCAAAATTATTATTTTTGGTTTCTTCTTCAATGGCTTGAATCCAATTTTCTAAAATAATAATATCATGCTCTAACTGGCTTTTTTCAGTATATCCTCCAGTATTATGTTGCATGTACATATGCTTTATCTCTCGTGAAATTGACGTTTTCTGAGTATCCATAGTTATCAACTGTTCATCAATATGCTTTTTCTCTTTTCCAGCAAAAAGACCAAGACTTTCTCGACGCGAAGAAAGCTGTTCCATACTCCTCTCAAGATCCGCTAACACTTTCTGTTTCTTTGATATATCTTGATTAAATGCGTCAAACCCCTCCAGTATTACTAACAATTCTGCCAATTTTGCCTTCTTTCTTATTATGGTTGCCTCTTTGCTAGTAATATCATTTTTTCCCCGCTCCTTATTGAAAGCCTCAACGATCAAATCAACCTTTTGTTTCAGAGCATTATTCTTCAGGTCGTTACGCTCTTTGATTAAAGAAACATAACCGCTCAGCTCCTCGCGAAGATCCTCGGTCCCAAAACTCATGATTTTTTCATAATTTTTATTACCGTCAAAAGGATCCTTGCAGCGCGCTAAATCCCTCTTGTTTTTTACGCCAAGGGCACTCATTAGTTTTACAAGATACGCATCTGCATTCTTTGGCTCAAGATCAAGGATTTGTTCACAATATTTATTTGCTTTTTTCCATTCCTCATCTTTAAGAGCCATAATGGCACGCTCAAGCAGAGCTTTGACGTTCTCTGATTTATCAATCCTTACAGTGCTTCCAGAAACATCTACAGTGCCTTCAATCATCATCTTTCGAGCTTCTTCTACGGAATACTTGGTACCACAGCTTTGGCACACAAATACCCCGCCCTGTTTGATAAGATCTGCACTGCCGCACATTTCGCATATTAACTGTTTCATCGTAGGTTCTCCAATTTGACTGCTTGGTGCTTATAGTAAATACAGTTTCGATCAACTATATATATCCAATCCAGTAATTATTGCTTACCCTACCTTGCGCTTAAGTGCTTTACACTTGTTGTTTCTCTGTTCTATCTGAAGAAGAAGTTCGTTAGTTTTCTCTTTCAGCGCATCGGTGTCAGTCCCATTTTGCAGCAAACCTTTCAACGCAACCAGACCGCCGGATATGGCTGTTTCTTCTGCCTGCAGTTCTTCCGAAGAAACCGTGTCGCTGTACTTGATGGACTCATAGACTTTTGTAACAAATGCTCGCGCTTCTTCTGTTTTAGCCAAGCCGATCAATCCCTGAGCGTTATCTGCAAGTTCCCTCATAAAGGAAGTCTTTGTGTTCAGAGCCTTGTTGGCTTCGACAGCGTTCTGTCCCATAGTCTTAGCTGATAACAGGAATATGATCGAAAATGCGAGCACAACGTAACATACGATGACTCCTACCCAGTATGGAATGGACGGTACAAGCACAC
>CACXDE010000218.1 GCA_902766305.1 uncultured Ruminococcus sp.
ATCTGATTGGCTTCGCCGCACATTTTCGGCTTTTTGTCAATACCTATTTGCAAAAATTTACATTATATACATAAAAAAGATGTAAGGGTTTTTGTCTCTTACATCTTTTTCCTTAGCTTAATGACATTACCCATAACGGGAGGCAATTGCATTTCTACAGCTGTTTGACGGTATATATTAGCATTTTCACGTTGTTACATCAGTCTATTTTTAACTTCCAGCCTTATTATCAAAATAAAACCAGCTCTTTTGCCCTGTTATCTGTGTAACATAGCTGCAAAAGTCATTCATTTCCTTAAAACCTGTTGATATCATCTGACCATTTACATAACTTACAGCATTAATTATCAGATGAGTATGAAAACTTCCGCAAGAAGTGTCTTTTTCATGTGTACAATACAGAACCTGATACTTATAAGCGAAATACCGAGCACAAAGAAAACCATTCTGTGCAGCAGTACTAAGATCTGTCACACTGTTATCGTATGCAATAACTACATGAACAAGCGGATTACCACTGACTTTGCCAAAATATCGGCGAGTGGCTAACATTTGTTCATAGGCTCTATTACTATCATATGGATCAACACCATATCCGCCTCTGCATAAGGAACGCTCGTCAGATACATATCCGAGTGCATTGCGTAAATACTCCATTCCGCCGTATGTATTGCGGATCACATTGATTTCTGCCATAATTTATACATCCTTTCCTGTAAAATTACTACCTTTTCCGGGTTTGTTTTTTCAATTTCAGAGCAAGCAAAGTTAACGATATCCTGCATTTCTACTAACATTTCAGGAGTTACGGCGTTGTTATTCATAGCAGCAGTGACTATGAAGTTGCTTAACGTCATATCAGCTGCATCAGCCTTCTCCTGTATCGTCTTATGTTGTTCTGCTGATAGTCGTACAGAGGTAACTTTTCCTTTTATTTCTGTTCGATGTCTTGATTTGTTCATAAGAACATCTCCTTTGATATATATTTGGTCTTGTTGGTCATTGTTATTGTACTTATATATATTTTTCTAAGAGCAGCACTTTAACTTTCCCAGCAAGGCTCATTAATATGTAGTACATTTTCTTAGAAATACATAATTTTTCCTATTATTTTGATTTTGTAGATATATATAATTATTATGATAATAATAATTATTATCATAATAAGCTTATTTTTTCTCTAAAAACAGGCTTATTCAGGCTTAAATTCCTATTTTTTCTGAAATTGATATGTATATAATTAGCATGATAGTAGTTATCATCATAATTTCAGGAAAGGAGGAAACAAAGCCATGTTTGATAACGATCGCTATCTGACCTGTGGAGTAGATGCAGCTATCCCGTTGGAACTACAGCTTTTTCTCTGGGAGTGTGTTTCGAGTATGCCTGCTCCGAAGGACTATCTGCAAGTATTTGAGCTTAGCCCGTCGGGAAAGATGCAGCTCGTAAAGCATCACTCAGAAGAACCTGAATACAGCATGGACTATCTTCTGCCGTCAGATAGTCCTATTGTTGAGAAGCTGTATATCATCGACGACGGAGACCACAGCACGATGCTGTTAGCAAGTGAATATTAAAATTAATGCCAGCCCTTTAGTGGCTGGCTATTTTTGTTTTACGGAGGAAAAAACAATGGAAGAAAATAAATTATACTGCTCACACTGCGGAGCGCTTATCGGTGAGGACTTTGAAGAAGTGAACGGTGAGATAGTCTGCACAGACTGTTTTGAGCGTCATACCACTACCTGCGACCGCTGCGGCTCAGTTATCTGGACTAACGATAGCTACGGAGACGAGTACACAACGCTTTGTCACCACTGCTATGAAAATCACTATACTCGTTGCTCTTGTTGTGATGCTCTGTTACATGAAGATGATGCCTATCACCTTGATGGATATGACTATTGTTCGGAATGCTATCGTGATGAGGTTGACAGAAGCCGATCTATCCATGATTACGGCTACAAGCCTGAACCTATCTTTTATGGAGATTCCAAGCGATACTTCGGTATTGAACTTGAGATAGACGGAGCAGGCAAGGAGAATGATAATGCAGACGAACTTTTATCTATTGCCAACAGCGATTCTGAGCATATTTACATCAAAGGTGACGGAAGTCTTGATGACGGAATGGAACTGGTGACACATCCCATGAGCCTTGACTATCACAAGAAATATTGCTGGGAAGAGATAATGAAAAAGGCTATTTTACTGGGATATCGCTCGCATCAGACGAGCACTTGCGGCTTACATATCCACGTCAACAGAGACTGTTTAGGTGAAGACAGGGATACTCAGGAAGAGGTTATCGGGCGTATACTCTACTTCATTGAACATCACTGGAATGAGATGCTGAAGTTCAGCCGCAGAAGTGAATACAGCATGAATCGCTGGGCTGCTCGCTACGGTTTTGAGAAAACAGGAAAGGAAATACTTGATAAAGCAAAGAAGGGAAACAACGGAAGATATGCTGCGGTCAACCTGATGAACTACAATACTATCGAGTTCAGGATGTTCAGGGGAACTCTCAAGCTAAACACCTTCATGGCAACTCTTGAACTGGTCAACGCGATCATCGACACTGCCCTTGCTTATTCAGAAGAGGGACTCCATAATCTTTCGTGGTCTGAGTTCGTAAGCAAGGTCAACGAGCCTGAGCTTATCGCATATCTGAAGGAGCGCAGGCTGTACATAAACGAAGAAACGACTTTTGAGGAGGACTTATAATGGGCATATTATCAGACATTTTCAACATCGATAAGGATACCGAGAAGGACATCAAGGACATCGTAAAGCTTATAGGCATCATCGCACTTGTATTC
>CACXDE010000219.1 GCA_902766305.1 uncultured Ruminococcus sp.
AACGGAAGCGTGAAACAAGAGGTTCTGATTACAGATAGAATACATACATCCGTGCGACAACAGCATCTTAATATGTTTCTGCAGTTTTTCACTAACACGGAAAGAATGATGCAAGCGCTCCATCAACTGGAATTCCTCAGGTGTGAGTTCATTGGGATGCTCCGGATTAATAGTTGGGAAATGACAAGAACGCATCTCGTATTCTTTTCCATTGATGGTATAAATACCACGTTTGTAGTCGATATGCTCCAAAAAACAACGGTCTTCCATCTGCCACTCAGGACGACGATGGAATATCTGGGCCTCCTTCTTAAACTGAATAACGGAAATTGCCTTGTGCATCTGAGCCGTAAGACGCAGATACTTGTCTTCCATTTTCACACCTTTCAACAATTTTGGCATAAATTCTTCACATGGATCATCTCCATAGAATTCCATAGCAAAAGTGGCCAGTGGTACAAGGTTGATACCATAAGCTTCCTCAATGGTCGTAAGATTAGCATACCTCAGAGAAAGACGTAACACATTACATATACAAGCATTGTTTCCTGCACATGCCCCCATCCATAAAATATCGTGATTTCCCCATTGGATGTCCCAAGAATGATACTGTCGTAAGGTGTCTAAAATAATATGGGCACCTGGTCCACGGTCAAAAATATCACCTAGAATATGTAGCTGGTCTATAGCAAGTCTTTGGATAACATTGCATAGGGATACGATAAAATCATCAGCTCTTCCCGTTGATATGATGGTGTCAACAATCACATTGACATATGCTGCTTTGTCTATATCGTCAGTCCGTTCATGTAACAGTTCCTCAATAATGTAGGCAAACTCTTCTGGGAGAGATTTCCGAACTTTTGAACGAGTATATTTAGAAGAAACATCACGGCAAACACTTACTAGCCTATGAATTGTAATATGGTACCAATCATCTATATCTTCTTCTGTGGCTTTTATCAGTTCTAGCTTTTCTTCAGGGTAGTAAATCAAAGTACAAAGCTCACGGCGCTCTGTTTCGCGGATGTCACCTCTAAACAATTCGCTAACCTTACGTCGGATATTACCTGAAGCATTTTTCAAGACATGCTGAAAAGCCTGACTTTCTCCATGAAGGTCGGCAAGGAAATGCTCCGTGCCTTTTGGGAGATTCATGATAGCTTCTAGATTGATAATCTCTGTCGAAGCCGAAGCTATTGTCGGAAACGAAGTAGAGAGTAGCTCCAGATAATACATGTCACGGTTCATTGACGTCTTATTCATAGTCTTATAATTTTAGGTGGTTTTCTACTTGTAGTCTTATTTTATTTGTAATTCGATCGTCGAGTGGGGGAAAAGGCATGTAACCCTCTGTCAAACCAGTCACATCACTCATCACACACATCAATCTTCTGGCAAATTTCAGAAGATTAAGTTCACTGAGTCTTTCGCAAAGTCTGTCTTCTTCACATTCATGCTGTCTCAATTCCTTATCCAGTTCAATTAAATGCATCACCGCTATTTCATGACGAAAAACCAGTTTTCTTAGATGCTTAAATGTTGCTATTAAACGATCATTCTCTGATACGAAACTAATGCCAATAATACTCTCTATGGAATGAGGTTCTTCATAGCCAGTGGGTAGGAAATAATCAACCTTATCAACATCAAAATCAGGAGCTTCATAATTCAGAACTTGAATACCACGTTGAATAATATCCATAATATGCTCCTGATGAGCATAAAGAAGTAGTAGCCTCCATTTTTCCAATGTATCAGGGGCAGTATGAAGGTCTTCTGGCAACCATTGCTGATTTGCTGTTATACCAGCCATGATGACCTGAAGAAGGATATTTTTCATTTCCTCGTCCATTAGTTCCAATTGATTTGAGTCCATAACTTTCCGATAAACACGAAAAATCTGCCTAGCCATCTCTTGTCTTGTAATAGCATGAGTAACTAAGGCATTCTTGATGATAATCGTCCGAGGGTTCCATCCCAATCTGTTCATGCATTCTTCCTCCATCTTCCCTTGAATAATTACAACATAAGACTGCTGCACTAACTTTTTTAGAAAAAGAATCTGCTTGGGAAGTTTCTCATTCCAATAGTTTTCATTTACTATCCAAGGTTCCAATTGTCCATGAGGAGAAAGGACTATGCGGGTATGGGACTTAATGGCCTGCTTAACCACAAAAAAAAGGGAACTGTTCCAACAGCCATGTATATGCAAGATGTCATAATGCGAAGAGCACAGGTTTCTTTGAGTCTCCTTAGCATCTGTTACCATTTCGTTACTACATTCTAATCCCATACTTTCATGAAGCATGGTCACATACTGACTGATCATGCTGTCATCTTTTGGGAAAAAGTGTAGTATTCTCATTCTTTATCAGTTAATAAAAGACATTCTTACTAAACACTTGCATTCGGAGATTGCATAGCTGGTAACTTCCGATATGTTGGTCAAACAACTTGATGGCATCATGAATACGTAATGCTTTTACCATCATGGTGCTATAGATTCCGCGTCGGAAAAGGAACAAACGTCCTTGATGACCATGTCTTGAATTGCGTTCCGCTTTAATGATATAAGGTGCCGCTTCTTCTAATGTGCTGAACGACTGGATAATATTCGTCTTATTATGATAGTCTAAGATAACTTCTGCACTATTGTCTATGTTTCCTACCAGAGTAAAAATCCAGGTGTCAGACAAGGGAGGACGATTGATATTGGCCAGTACTATCCATTCTCCACGAGCAGCTTTAGCTCCTATTGTCAGGGCTAGTCTTAGTCTGCTAGGATAGGGAACTTTGGAAAAAGGGAGGAAGGTGGTGTAAAGATGAGAATATTCTGCTTTCATGCGATCTAGCACATCGACACTATCATCGACGGAAGAATCGTTCACCACAATGACTTCGTACTCCTCTTCACCTTGCTGGTTAAGGAAAACAGGTAGGTTTTGCTCCAAATCCCGAGCTTGATCCTGCACAGCTATTATGACGGAAATCTTTGGTTTCTCTGCTGTCATTTTCTACAATTATATTTCATCACTTGAATAACCTTGCGGCAATCTACGGCAGTTATATTGAGAGGCCATAATTTCACCGTAAGCTCCTGCAGAGCGAATGGCTATCAAATCGCCTCTATGGGAACCGTTTAAATCAATTTGCTTGGCAAACACATCACTCGACTCGCAAATAGGACCCACTACGTCATATGTCTCTTTAGGTTCTTCGCTACTGATGTTTTCTATCTTATGATAAGCCTGGTAGAGGGCTGGACGTATTAAATCAGTCATACCAGCATCAATAATGCAAAACTTCTTAGACGCTCCCTCTTTAATATATAAGGTACGCGA
>CACXDE010000220.1 GCA_902766305.1 uncultured Ruminococcus sp.
TACCTCTTTTGATGATGGAAATTTCCGTTTCAAGGAAATTCAGAAAAGGTGCTATTGAATCAATGAGAGGTATCGGAAAGAAATTCGAGCCTATAGGCTGGTCGGCTACATCTAACGCTTTTGTTATTGTGTGTTACTATGCAGTAGTATTCGCATGGGTAATACTTATGTTTGTCAATTCATGGCAGTTTGCCGGCATGACGGGCAACAGTGAAAAAGCGTCGAATCTGTATTTTGAGCTTACCCAGACTACAGGTGCAATAGAAGGTTCGTCTATTCCGGGCGAGGTGCTTCTGTGTACTCTTGTTGCATGGGGACTAATCTTTTTCTGTATAAGAAACGGCGCAAGCTCAGTAGGCAAGGTTGTTAAATTTACGGTATTTGCGCCGGTTGTTCTTCTGCTTATAATGGCAATCAAGGGATGTACAATGCAGGGCGCAGGCGAGGGGCTTGCAAAGCTCTTTATACCTGATTTTTCAGCACTTTCCGATCCGTCGCTCTGGGTAGACGCTATCGGACAGGTATTCTACAGCCTTTCAATTATGATGGCTATCATGTTTGCATACGGTTCTTATCTCGGCGATGATGCTGATATAGCCGCTGACGCAATGATAATCGCATTTTCCGACATGGCAATAAGCGTTCTTTCAGGTATTGTTATGTTCTCTACAATGGGCGGAACAGGTATGCTTGACAAGATCACAGACAGCGGTGTTGCAACTGCATTTATTGTATATCCGCAGGCTATAGTAAATCTTACCAATATAGGCTGGCTCAATGCTGTATTCGGCACTATATTCTATCTGATGCTCATAACTCTTGCGATAGATTCAGCTTTCTCTATAGTAGAGGGTGTTTCTGCCGCTGTATCGGATAAGTTCCATCTGAAGCCAAAGAAGGTTACAATAGCTGTCTGTGCTATATGCGGACTTATTTCGCTGATCTTCACAACTCAGGCAGGTCTTGCATGGCTTGATATAGTTGACAACTGGACAAATCAGATCAACCTTATTATAATCGGTGTATTTGAATGTATAGCTATAGGCTGGTTCTTTGATCTTAAGAAGGTACATCATGAGGTAAACAGAAACGCAAAGAAATTCAAAGCACCTTACTGGTGGTTCTCTGCATCCATAAAGATAATCTCCCCTGTACTGCTTGCTGCTTTGTTCGTATGGAATATGATAGTGCTTTTCGGTCAGAAGGGCGGTTCCTACGGCGGATATCCTATCTGGGCGCAGATCGCAGCAGGCTGGGCAGTATCCGGTTTTGTATTTATCAGCGGATTCATAGCAAAGGCCGTTGTTAACAATAAGAAGAAAAAAGAGAATTTTGTTGAAGATGAAGTTTTATGGGACGCACCGGCAGCCGTAAGCAAGCCTGTAAAAGCCGCAGTTCCAGCAAAGAGCGGAAGCTCAAACGGAAAAGCCTCCGCAGGGAAAAAGTCTTCTAAGAAGAAAAAGAGATAGTAGACGTGACATAAGATCGAATATTTCGGATTTTAACGTACCATATAATAAGTAGTATAGAGTCGTATTTTCCGAAAGTCTGTTCTTTAAAACATCCATAAAAGCATATATTAAGAGTCACTGAAATTGCCCTTTTGTCATTCCGAACGAAGTGAGGAATCTTTCCGCTAAGGCTGCTTTGTGGAAAAGATCCTTCGCTTACGCTCAGGATGACATAGGGCGATTTTTTGTCGCTTACTATAGTTTCAACACAAAATCTTTTGGCAGTTTTATTCAGGAGGAAATGATCATAAAGGGCAAATCTTCCAAAGGCAGTGTTATTGCCGAAAATGACAATATTGTTGAGGCATACGGAAAGTCAGACAGCGAAAACAGTGTAAAATCCTGGTATGTTTACTATAAACTGGATAGCGTAGGAACCAAAAATCTTGCAGACGCTGCACAGGAATTGCCTGGTACTGATACATCGATAACAGTCCTGATTGACGGCGAGCAAATTATTTCCGGTCTGGTTCAGACACCTGTAACAGACGGAGAGTCTTTCGTAACCGGTGAGTTCACCGAGATTAAAGCAAAAGACATCGGCGCAAGAATGTCAGGCGGGTATCTGAAATTCAATCTGAGCATCAGAGAAGTAAGCACCGAAGGGTAAATATCGGTCGGAAATGCTTGCTGTTGTATTGACATATAAAATGAAGGAACAGCTGTCTGCAATATTAATGCAGGCGGCTGAATCTTTCATTCACTGATCCAAAAGTTTTTTCGTGTAAACTCCTGAAAAAAAATTTAAAAAATATTAAAAAAACGCTTGACAAATGAATAGGGGAGTGGTATAATAAATATCGTTCCAAGGGAAACGGAACAGCGAAACAAAAGTGAATATGCGAGTGTGCTGGAATAGGCAGACAGGCACGTTTGAGGGGCGTGTGTTTCACGACGTATGGGTTCAAGTCCCATCA
>CACXDE010000221.1 GCA_902766305.1 uncultured Ruminococcus sp.
ATCCGTCTGCTTCTGCCGTCACAGTAACTACACTGTCCTTCTCAGAAACATATAGATTTTTCACTGTACGACGGAATTCACCCTTTTCCCTGTTATCCAGAGTACAAAAAGATGTAAAATCATGATAGCCGACAATATGTGATGCCGCCTCGTTCATCCTGTCAATATCAAGCGGATACCAATAGTGCAGTGCATATTTTTCAAGAAAAGGATTTCGTATATCCTCATGCCATATTTTGTATATGTATTGCTTTCCGGTACAGGAATAGCGGGCATGGAAATCATCACTGACTTCCCTTGCAGAAGTTACGGCTATACTTGGCGGAAGATAATTATTTACGGCTGCCGGTATCCTTTCAACAGGTATCCGGTGTTCAGTATGAAAGCTGACGCAATACATATTTGCATGTACTCCGGAATCTGTCCGGCTGCATCCTTTAATATCAACTTCACCGAAAACCCTAAAAAGCCCTTTCTGAAATACTTCCTGAACAGACAAGGCATTTTTTTGTATCTGCCATCCGTGAAAGCAGCTTCCGTCATACATCATTGTAAGAAGAATATTTCTCATTATTACCTCATATAAGAATCAAAGGAAAGAAAATATTGCTGACTATTACCGCCGCAAATATTACAATACAGAAAATAAGCGCAGCAAAATCATAAAGTGAAAAATGCAGTACCTTCATCCTTGTTCGGTTTTTTCCTCCGTTATAACAGCGGCATTCCATAGCCGTAGCAAGATCGCCGGCACGTCTGAACGCAGATACAAAAAGCGGTATAAGAACAGGAATAAGAGCCTTGACTCTTTTTATCAGATTTCCGCTTTCCATATCTGCACCTCTTGCCTTTTGCGCATTCATTATTTTATCCGTTTCTTCAAGCAGTACAGGTATGAACCTCAGCGCTATTGTCATCATCATAGCTATTTCATGAACTTTGACATGAAAAACCGAAAGCGGCTTCATAAGTCTTTCAAGCGCATCGGTGAGATCTGTCGGAGAAGTTGTATATGTCAGCACGGAGCTTACCATAAAAAGCATTGATATCCTGACTATTACAAAAGCCGCATTAATCAGACCGCCTGTCGTAACCTTCAATTCCCACCACTGCCATAAAACTTCACCGCTGCCGTAGAAAGCATTCAGAACACCTGTAAGTATTATCACAAAAAGTATCATTCTGAGACTTTTCAAATATTTCATAAAGCTTATCTTTGTCATAAATATTACTAAGAGTGAAAACAAAGACATTACAAGCAGCGAAATAAAGTTGCTGCATAAAAAAATAAAAACTATATATGCAATTGTAAGAATTATCTTAGTTCTTGCATCTAATCTATGTATTACCGACTTACCGGGCAAATATTGTCCGAGCGTTATCTCTCTTACCAAAATACTACCCCTTTTTATTGTCAGAAAGAATACTGACTATATTCCTTAATCCTTCTTCAACTGTGATAACAGATGTATCCGTCCCTATTCCTTTTTCTTTTAAAAGCATCATTATCTTTGTAATCTGAGGTACACGAAGACCGATCTTTTCAAGTTCATTTCCTTTTGAAAAAACATTTCGTGTACTGTCAAACATTACATTCTTACCCTGCGACATCACAAGTATCCTATCCGCTATTTTAGCAATATCTTCCATACTGTGAGATACAAGTATAACTGTATTTTTTTTGTTTTTGTGATAATCGGCTATTCGTGACAAAAGCGCTTCCCTGCCAAGAGGATCAAGACCTGCCGTAGGTTCATCAAGTATAAGCACATCAGGATCCATTGCTATTACACCGGCAATTGCTGCCCGTCTCTTTTCTCCTCCGGAAAGCTCAAAAGGAGAACAGTCAAGCTGATCCTCACGCAGTCCGGTAAAGCTTGCCGCTTCTCTTACTCTTTTATCTGTTTCTTTATCATCAAGTCCCATATTTCCAGGACCGAATGCAATATCCTTATAAACAGTTTCTTCAAAAAGCTGATATTCAGGATACTGAAAAACCATTCCTACTTTAAAACGAACATTTCTGATTTTTTTCGGTTCTTCCCAGATATCCTTTCCTTCAAGATATATCCTTCCCTCTGTAGGACGAAGAAGCCCGTTGAGAAGCTGAACAAGGGTAGATTTGCCCGACCCGGTATGACCGATTATTCCGATAAATTCACCCTTTTCTATCTCGAAGCTGACGTCACTAAGAGCAGTTTTTTCAAACGCTGTTCCGGCACTATAGACTAATTTTATATTTTCAGCTTTGATAATTGACACGGACTTCACCTCTTTTTCATCATGATACATTTATAGAGGGCATCAGCACATTCTTCCTCACTGAGTATGCCGTCAGGCAGATCATATCCGCAGCCCTTCAGTCTGTATATCAATTCTGTTGCCTGAGGCACATCAAGTCTGTGCTGCTTGAGAAATTCAACCTTCGAAAAAACCTCCGGCGGTTTTCCGGTAAGCAATATTTTTCCGCCGTTCATAACAACAACTCTGTCAGCTGTTACAGCTTCTTCCATATAGTGAGTTATAAGCACAATCGTGATACCGTATTCCTTATTCAATTTAGTAATGGTTGACATTACCTCTTCCCTGCCCTGAGGATCAAGCATGGCAGTAGGCTCGTCAAGCACTATACATTCAGGCTTCATAGCAATTATGCCTGCAATAGCTACACGCTGCTTCTGACCGCCGGAAAGTTTATCGGGAGAATGTGTGCGATAATCATACATATCCACAGCTCTGAGCGCTTCATCTACACGCTGTCTTATTTCCTTAGGTTTTATCCCAAGGTTCTCACAGCCGAAAGCTACATCCTCCTCAACTATACCTGCTACTATCTGATTGTCAGGATTTTGCAGAACAAGCCCGACTTTCTTTCTTATCTCAAAAAGTCTGTCGTCATCCTTAGTGTTTATCCCGTCCACATATATGTCTCCCGTTGTAGGAATATACAGAGAATTAAGATGTTTTGCAAGAGTAGATTTTCCGCAGCCGTTATGACCTACAACAGCAATAAAATCACCCTTATCAATAGTCAGTTCGACACCATTCAAAGCAAAAACACTGTTTTCCTCTTCATCATAGCTGAAATAAACATTTTCTATTTTTATAAATTCTTTCATTTACTTCTCCCAGACAGCTGTACTTCCACACGGAAGTGTAAGTCCGCTTCTTGTAACATGAAGCCCTATTTCCGAGCTTGAAACTCTGCCGCCGAATTTCGGTTTTATCATAACGCTGAGAAGATATTCCATAACCGAAGGCGGAAGTCCTGTCGTATATGAATTGAGGATAAAGAACAATGCGTCATCAGAAAGTATCGGAAGACACAACTCTACCAAAGAAAAAAGCTGTTCTTCAAGTTTCCATACCTCTCCGCCCGGTCCTCTGCCATAGGACGGCGGATCCATAATTATACCGTCGTATTTATTGCCCCGGCGCTGTTCACGCTGTACGAATTTTACACAATCGTCAACAAGCCACCTTACCGGCTTATCAGAAAGACCGCTTAGCTGAGCGTTTTCCTTTGCCCACTGCACCATACCCTTTGAAGCGTCCACATGACAAACGCTTGCGCCGGCTTCAAGACAGGCAAGTGTAGCTGCGCCGGTATATGCAAACATATTAAGAACCTTTACAGGTCTTCCTGCTTTTCTTATTTTATCTGATACAAAGTCCCAGTTCACAGCCTGTTCAGGAAAAACACCGGTATGCTTGAAGCCCATAGGCTTTATTCCGAAAGTAAGATTTTTATACCCTATTTTCCACTGAGAGGGAACCTTCTTGTTGTACTGCCATGCGCCCCCGCCGCTTGAACTGCGCTTATAACGTGCATGAGCATTCTTCCACATGGGATCCTTTTTTTCAGTATGCCATATTATCTGCGGATCGGGACGGATAAGTATAATATCCCCCCACCGTTCAAGTCTTTCTCCATCGCTGCAGTCTATAAGCTCGTAATCTTCCCAACGGGCTTCTCTCATCTGTACTCCCCCTGTTTCACTGCATAAACAAAATAACGAAGAATCTTTATCAAAAGTTCAGAAAAAGATTCTTCGCTTTTTTGAAATGTCATATCAAAACGTATCAGCAGCAGGCCCAGTCATAGCCTACATCTGAAAAATCACAATTCCTGAGGTCTTCTTCTGAAATAAAGAACTGACAGTTTCCGCTGTCACCGAACATAAGCCCTGATTTATCATCACAGTCAAGCTGCAAAAGGAGTATGCCCTTTTCGCCCATTTCGTAACAATCAACAGGACTTTGTACAAAACAGGGATATCCGCCTATCCTTGATTCACCGTCCCCGAATTCATCGTAGAGATCGTTTTCATCCTCTTCGGACACCATATCAAACCATTCCCCAAAAGCTTCTTCATCACAGGTCGCAGCCATTTTCTTCTGCTGAAAAACTATCCTGCATTCCATCTCAAAAGGAAGGTTCTCCTCTATCTCAGACTGATAAGGATTTTCAGACAAAAGCTTTGTTTCGTCCTTATCGTATTCTTCTATATAAATAACTTTTACCGGCTCATCATAGCCATAATCCTCGGTATTGGCAATGTAAAACTGCAAAAGCCCCTTTTCCGGAAAACCTTCAAGCGGCGGCATTTCCTCAAAATTTATCTGGGCAAGAAACATCATTGGTTCGCCGCTGTCATCAAAAGGATAATCATTAATGCTTTTAAGATAAGGACATCCGCCAAGCTTGCTCTCCCATGGTAATGTCTTTGCCGGAACATAATGTATTTCGTTTGTAGTTTTAAGTGAAGCCTCTATTTTATCTCTGAGAAATTCAAATTTTTCGGATATCTCAAACATAGTCAAACATCTCCATTACATTTTCTTGTATACACCGCTGAACTGTACTGAATACAGGTCTGTTCAGCGGTTTCTTCAAATATCGGATCAGCCCTTATTAACGGGACACTGTGCCAGAAGAACTGCGCCCTTGTCTGCTGAGGTAACAAGTGAAGCATATCTTGCAAGATAGCCTGTATTGATAGACGGCTCCTTAGGCTGCCACTTTGCCTTTCTTGAAGCAAGCTCTTCATCGCTTACCTTAAGATTTATTGTATTTGCATTAATATCTATTTCTATGATATCACCGTTTTCAACCAGAGCTATAGGACCGCCGGCTGCTGCTTCAGGTGAAACATGACCAATAGCTGCGCCCCTTGTTGCACCGGAGAAGCGTCCGTCCGTAATCAGAGCAACTGTGCTGCCAAGACCCATACCTATGATAGCAGATGTAGGATTGAGCATTTCTCTCATTCCAGGACCGCCCTTCGGGCCCTCATAGCGGATAACAACAACATCGCCCTCTTTTATCTCCCCGCCTGTGATAGCCGCCATTGCATCCTCTTCACAATCATAAACCTTAGCCGGTCCGGAATGCCTGAGCATCTCAGGAGCGACTGCACTGCGTTTTACAACACATGAATCAGGCGCAAGGTTTCCTCTGAGAACAGCAATACCGCCTGTCTTGCTGTACGGAGTCTCTACAGGTCTGATTATCTCAGGATTCTTGTTTATTACGCCGCTGATATTTTCTGCGATAGTCTTTCCTGTGCAGGTTACAAGATCGGTCTTAAGCAGACCAAGCTTATTTATCTCGTTCATTACAGCATATATGCCGCCTGCCTCGTTAAGATCTTCCATATATGTATGTCCAGCAGGAGCAAGGTGACAAAGGTTAGGAGTATGTGAGCTTATTTCATTAGCTATATCAAGATTCAGGTCGATACCGCATTCATGAGCAATAGCCGGAAGATGCAGCATACTGTTTGTACTGCATCCCAGAGCCATATCCATTGTCAGAGCATTTCTGAAAGCGTCCTCAGTCATGATATCACGTGGACGGATATTCTTTTCAAGAAGCTCCATTATCTTCATACCGGCGTGTTTTGCAAGGCGGAGTCTTTCTGAATAAACAGCCGGAATTGTGCCGTTTCCTCTGAGAGCCATACCAAGAACCTCTGTCAGACAGTTCATGGAATTTGCCGTATACATGCCTGAGCATGAACCGCAGGTCGGACATACCTTATTTTCAAATTCATCAAGCTCATCCAGTGTGATCTTTCCTGAGTTGTAAGAGCCGACAGCCTCAAACATACTTGAAAGACTTCTCTTTTCACCCTTGACTCTGCCGGCAAGCATAGGACCGCCGCTTACAAATATGGTTGGGATATTCAGTCTTGCAGCTGCCATAAGCAGACCTGGAACATTCTTATCACAGTTTGGCACCATTACAAGAGCGTCAAATGCGTGGGCTATTGCCATTGCCTCAGTTGAATCCGCAATAAGATCGCGGGTAACAAGAGAATACTTCATTCCCTTATGTCCCATAGCGATACCGTCGCAAACTGCGATAGCCGGAAATACTACCGGATTGCCGCCTGCCATTGCCACACCCTGTTTTACAGCTGCGACTATCTTATCAATATTCATATGTCCGGGTACTATCTCATTAAATGAGCTGACAATACCTATCATAGGCTTTGCTATTTCCTCATCTGTCATACCCAAAGCTCTCATAAGAGATCTCTGCGGAGCGCATTTTGTTCCGCTGCTTACTGCATCACTTATCATTTTAAAAACCTGCCTTTTCTATATTTTACCTGTTTTCAGGTCAATTCTGTATTTCTACCTATATATTATATCTTTTTATTATCCTCTTGTCAACCGGCGGTAATGTGTGATATAATCATTAACGAAAAAAATTGTTATTACAGATATTAGGCTTTATCTGTGCTTGAATACTGATTAAATCAAGATAGGAGTAGTTTTTCTATGAAAATAACGGATATATTAAATCAGAATCGTATGCTGTTGTCTTTTGAGGTATTTCCGCCGAAGAAGGAAACATCATATGAAAGTGTCCGCAAAGCTACTGAAGAAATAGCAGCGCTTAATCCTTCATTCATGAGCGTAACATATGGTGCCGGAGGAGGAACAAGCAAATATACCCTCTCAATTGCAAAGAATATCAAAAACAATTTCAATGTTCCTATGCTTGCACACCTTACCTGTGTGTCATCAGACCGTGAAACAGTCGCAAAAAGAATTGAAGAATTAAAGGAAAACGGAATAATGAATGTAATGGCTCTGCGCGGCGATCTGACTCCTGAGCTTGAAAAAACAGACAGAAGCAAATGGGATTACAGCCATGCCTCTGAGCTTATAACAGAGCTGAAAAGCAAGGGGGACTTCTGCATAGGTGCTGCCTGTTATCCTGAGGTTCATCCTGAAAGTGCCTGCCAGAAGGATGATATAAGGTATCTGAAAGAAAAGGTTGATGCCGGTGTGGATTTTCTTACTACACAGATGGTTTTTGACAATAATCTTTTCTTCAACTTTATGTATAAAATCAGAGAAGCCGGTATAACTGTTCCTGTTCTGCCGGGTATCATGCCAATAACAAACGGCAATCAGGTGGAAAGAGCAATCAAGCTTTCCGGCGCATTTATGCCGCAAAGGTTCAAGGCCATGGTCGATAAATTCGGTTCTGATCCCGCTGCAATGAAACAAGCCGGAATAGCCTATGCGACTGACCAGATAATAGACCTTTATGCGAACGGAATAACAAATGTACATGTATACTCTATGAATAAGCCGGATATAGCAAGAGGAATATACAATAATCTTTCTGACATAATCAGGAAGGATTTCTGATTATGGATAATACATTATTTGTTAAGAGATACAGTAATGAAAACTTTGATGTGCCTGTAAATTACAGTGAAGTATACAGATATACAGGTTACGGCGGTCTGACGAAGCATGATGAACAGATCGAAAAAATAATGCTTGAAGCTATTCAGGAATGCAGTAGGGTATTAACATATAAAGTCTGCTACATAAAAATGCAGTTGGAATGGAAGAATAATTTTCCAGTACTTCCACTTTCCGCTGAATCTAAAAACCTTGCCAGATGTCTTGAAGGAAGCAGTGAAGTAATAATTTTTGCTGCGACAATAGGTATAGGTATCGACAGGCTTATATCAAGATATCAGCATATTTCTTCTACAAAGGCTCTGCTGATGCAGGCTTTTGGTGCTGAACGTGTTGAGGCTCTGTGTGATCGTTTTTGTCATGAGATCGGAGAACAGGCTCTTTGTGATGGACTGTACTGTACTCCACGTTTTTCTCCCGGATACGGCGATCTTCCGCTTGAAACTCAGAGGGATGTATTCAGACTTCTTGATTGCAGCAGGCAAATAGGCATATCTTTAGGGGACAGCTTACTTATGACACCTTCAAAGTCAGTAACAGCGATATTCGGACTTCGCAAAAATAAATGCAATGAAGCTGAACAAAAATGTCGGCAATGCAGTAAACAGGATTGCTTGTACAGAACTTGAAACGGAGGCAAATTGTGAAAATACTTGATTACCTTAAAAACAATATCGTTTATCTTGACGGAGGTATGGGAACACTTCTTCAAAAGGAAGGACTGCTTCCCGGAGAACTGCCTGAAAGATGGAATATCACTCACAGCGATGTAATAATCCGTATACAAAAGGCATACTTTGATGCCGGAACAAATATTATCTGCACAAATACCTTCGGTGCTAATTCTCTGAAATATGATGATGAAGAACTAAGTGCTGTTATTAAAGCCGCTGTCCAGAATGCAAAAGCTGCAAGAGATACAAGTACAGGCACACAGAAAAAATATATTGCCCTTGATATTGGTTCTATGGGCAAGCTTCTGAAACCATTCGGAGATTTTGATTTTGAAGAAGCTGTCAGTGTATATGCCAAAACGATAAAAATAGGCGCAGCCTGCGGTGTTGATCTGATTTACATAGAAACAATGAACGACAGCTATGACACAAAGGCTGCCCTGCTTGCGGCAAAGGAAAACTGTGATCTGCCTGTTTTCGTTTCAAATGCTTACGGTGAAGACGGCAAGCTTATGACAGGCGCATCACCTGCCGCAATGGTGGCAATGCTTGAAGGAATGGGTGCTGACGCAATAGGCGCAAACTGTTCGCTCGGACCTAAGCAGCTAAAAAAGGTTGTTGAGGAATATCTTGAATATGCCTCTGTTCCGATACTTCTCAAACCTAATGCCGGTCTGCCAAGAAGTGAAAACGGTAAAACGGTATATGATGTTTACCCTGATGAATTTTCGGATGATATTGCAGAATATGTAAAAAAAGGCGTCCGCATCGTTGGCGGATGCTGCGGTACAACACCTGAATATATAAGTGAAACTGTCAGAAAAACCAAAGACATCACTCCTCTGAAACTAACCCCAAAAAATAAAACGCTTATAAGTTCGTATACACACGCTATA
>CACXDE010000222.1 GCA_902766305.1 uncultured Ruminococcus sp.
TCTGGTCGATCATAGACAGGACTATATCAAAATGTTCTATTGCAGCCGTAAGATTTTTCACATCTGCCGCAGCAGCTTCATCATCAATAGTGATAACACCGTTAGCGTCCTTGAAAGCCATTTTTTCACCCCTCAAAAAGTTTTGTGATAAGCTCAATAAATTCTGTTCTTCCGATACTTTCAAAAGTATTATGCCCCTTGTCCATATACCAGATGCCGTCAGACCTCATAAATACATAAATGTCCGAGCCTTCATCCAGAACGGTTCTTTTTGCTGACATGACCGTAGATACGTTTTCGATTCCGGTTATCTCTGATACAGTTCCATCGGAAAATCCGCATCCTTCGGGAAAAACATCGGAAATGATATTTTTTATATCATCCTGTCTGATACCTCTTAATGTAAGTACTCCGTTTTCTGCCCTAACGAGTGTGATGTTATCGTTAAAAAAATGAAACTTGAAAATATCTGCTTTGGCTTGTTCCTGAATAGTGCATATATTAAGCGAAGTTTCCTTTTTTCCATAAAAAACGGGCAAAAGAATCTCTGTCAGAGATTCATCAACATCTGTTTTTCCGCTGAAGCTTTCAAACACCAATTCTTTTTTTATAAGTCCCTGTTTTACTGCTTTTTCCCTGATATTGAAATCGTCTGCACTGTCATTCATACATACGATATAGGCATAATCAATATATTTAGCATTCATGAGCTTTCCCAGGAAAAACAACTCATCTGCTGTTATCGAAATTTCGTTGTTCAATACTGTTCACTCCCTGATAAAGAATTTGTGATGATCTAAGGGAACTGCACCGGACAGTATTACGATACAGTTCCCCTGATATCATTCAGGATCAGTATCCCGAACCGATAACGGTCTTGAGATTCTGATCTGTTTCCTGAAGCTGCTGAGCGGAAACATCCATCAGCTTTGCATAGCTTTCGAGCATTTCAGAAAAGCTGTTGAAAGTAGGCTGCATACTCTCATACTTGGCTACGAGGGCATCCTGAGCTTCACCCTTCCAAATCTCGTTAAGTCCGAGTATCAGTGAGCGCATTTTAGCCATAGCCTCATCATGCTGTGCCTTCAGTCCTCTGAGTTCGGTTGCCTTTGCGTTGAGTAAGTCCGGAGATACCTGGATAAGTGCCATATTAACTCCACCTTTCAGTTAGATAATATTATTTATTTGCAAGTCCGCAGACTTCAAACCATTTTCACAACAGGGACTTTTATTTCTGTATAACAATGATATAATCGCCGTTCCATATCCCTGCTTGTTCCAAAGTTCTTTCAGGAGATATTATTTTTTTCTTTTTACTTGACCCCAAAAAGAAACCTTGTACTTTAAAAACTTTTTTTGACTGGTTCTGATTCAGTAATTTCACTATTGACGGACACATTTTTTTTACCGGATATTCGGTAGGCAGTTCCATGTCCAAGAAAAAAGTATTCTCTTTATCCGTAACGGTAACTATTATTTTCTGCACTGTCCTCACATCCTCATAAGTTTATGCTTCCATCAGCTTGATCTTCTGACATTTGCCGTCACTGAAAATAAAACCGTTTCCGGCTCCTGCCTGTATTCCCCTTTCGGAATATGAAATATCCATATTATACATTGAGGAATAGTCAGAGGGTGCTCCTCCCATTGCAAGACATTTACCGGCTTTTACAACAGCCTGTACAAAAGAATCTATATTTTTAGCCTTGTCAACCTCAGTATAACGTCCTGCCGAAAATGTAAGGACACCCATTCCGGATGGAAGAGTTGACATCTTTTCAAGGAATACATAATCATTCTCATTCATGGATCTCATACATTCACAAATATCATCAATAATTATGCATACCGGAACGAATACGGGAACAGACGTACCTGTCCTTTTGGCAGAACGTATATTCTCCTGTCTTTTGTCGAATTCTTTGCTCATTTTATCGATAAGCTCACATATTCCGCCATGATCGTCATATAAAAGATAATACCTCGATATGCTTTCTGCCGAAGATAAGGCTCTTTCCTTTCCGTCAAAAACGATAAGTAAAGAATCGGGAAATTTTTCATGTATCATCTGTGCGATAAAGCACAGTATGTTACTTTTGCCTGATCTTACCCCGCCGGCAACAAGCATCATCCTACTGTCTGTAAGATCCACATACATCGGTTCTGTTGTATCAAAAGATACCCCAACCGGTATCTCGGAAATATTGCGGTAACCGACGCATATCGTTCTGAAATCAACATGTTCCGGCATTACAGGAATATGCCTTGGTCTGTATCCGTTCCAGCTCCGGTCAATGTCTTCTATGAATTTTCTGATTTTCTCATTTTTTTCCTTGTCGCTCCTGCCGGACACACACTCAGCGATCTGCACCTCTACAGGAGGACTTGCCCTGAACATCGCACGACCGGGAATTTCAAGTGCTTTTATGCCGCCGGCGTCAACTCTTCCGACGGTATTGGTATATTCCGAACTGTCGGTCAGCTCAAATGAGATTATTCCCTGAACGTTCTGAACTATCTTGAATTTTACACCCTGAGTGCTGTTTGAGGTATATATGAGGTGTATTCCGTAATTAAGCCCTTCTCTTACTATTTTCACAAACATTGCCTCGATATCCGGATATAATTCAAATGAGGGTACGATATTATCAACGATAACGATAATTGCCGGCAATATATTTCCGGTAGCCTCCCTGTAGGCTGAAATAGAAGCGACAGAGGCTTTGAAAAACAGTTTTTTGCGGTTTTCAAACTCATCGTTCATCATTTTGATGAATTTCCCGAATTTTTCTTCTTCACAGTCGAGTGCAACGCCTCCTACATGGGGCATTGATGCAAAAATACTCATGCTCCAGCCGCCGAAATCGAGAATATAAACGCTGATATCCTCAGGGGTATAGTATTTACATATCGCCATGACAATGGTTTTGAGAAGTGTTGTTTTTCCGGTGCCGGGTGCTCCGTATATAGCAAGGTTGCTTTCTGATTCAAGATCAATGTATTGTGTTCCCTGCATCTGCCTTTTGGGTATATCAAATAATCCTACAGGCAGTAATATTCCGGAGTTTACGTTCTTTGGAGCAGCCAGGTCATCTGCCGTAAGCCTTTTGGGAAGCTCCGGGAGCCACGGTCCGGGTAACTTCCTGATGCCTGCCTTTTCAGCCTCATCAAGAATGTATTGGACAATAACAGACATCTCACTGTTGCTGTCGTCAGAATCCTTTTTCTTTTCAGAACGGATCTTTATTCTTTTTCCGCTGTCACCGATAATACTGATCATTCCCTCTATCTTACTTTCATCCGTTGTATCGGGACTGTATGCCGCCATGCTGTAATAAGACTGGAAAAGTACATACACAACAGGCGGAACAGCCATATAGCCTCGTCCGGGATCTGTTATCAATGCCGCATCTCCGGTACCGATGACCTGCTTGCTTGCAGTACTTTCTTTTACCTTGAGACATATCCTGAAGCTTGAATTGTTTCTTGTATCTTCGTCAACGGCAGTACCCGGATTCTGTGTTGTAAGTACAAGATGTATCCCGAGACTTCGGCCTATACGTGAAATAGACACTATGCTCTCCATAAATTCCGGTCTGTCCTTTTTCAGCTCGGCAAATTCATCAACTATGACTATAAGATGAGAAAGAGGTTCATCGATAATACCCTTGTGATACAGTTTCTGATACTCGTTTATATCACTTACATTATAGCCGACAAGCTTACTGCATTCATCAAGAAGCCTTTGACGCTTTTCCGCCTCACTGTTCAATGATACCAGTGATCTTGAAATATTATTTCCTATATTGGTTATAACTCCCGCTATATGCGGAAGGGGATCTATGAAATTTGCAAGGCCGCCGCCCTTGTAATCTATGATTATAAAAGAAACATCATAAGGGTGGTAGTTGAGAGCCACAGATAATATCCATGTTCTCAGAAACTCACTTTTTCCTGAACCGGTAGCTCCCCCGATAAGACCGTGGGGTCCGTGTGCAGTCTGCTGTATGTCAAGACAGAAATCTTTTCCGTTTGATAAAACGCCTATCGGTGCAGAAAGCGTCCTGTATGCTTCCGAATTATTCCAACGATCGATAACTCTCAGTTCTTCGACTGTTTTAACGTTATATCCCTCAAGAAATGACAGACTCTCAGGCATTTTAGCATCTTCGCTGTCACTTTCCATACACACAGCCGACATTCTTCTTGCAAATACTTCAAATTTGTTTTCTGTGATGGGTTCATCTTCCGTAAAAAATTTCTTTTCTCCGCTGTTCTTGATCTCATAATAACAACAATCGTCAACGTTGACTGCCATCCTGCATTCTTTCGGCATATATATGATATCATCATACAGAAAAACAGATGAAATGCCGGAGCCTGCTTTACTTACCTCAAGCGTATGTACGATATCTTCTCCGACCGCAATATCCTTTGAACCGAAAATGAAAAGATAAAAAGGCAGAGTTTTTCCATTGTCCGTATTTTTTTTTGACATACGGTCTTTGATGACAGAAGAAAGGCTCTCAAGAAGATTATGTGTGTTTTCGGCTCCGAATGCAAGCAAAAGACTGTTTTTGTTTTTGCTCCAGCAATGCGGGAGCCACCTGAGAGATCTCCATATGTTCCTCTCGCTTTCATCAAACATTCCGACTATTTTTACTTCTTCATAGCAATGTACGACAGAGAGATTTACGATCATGTTTTTTATGATCTGAATCGTTTTTTGTCTTTGTCCGATAAACCCAACGGTATTGTCCAGAAGACAGAGCCTTGCAGGTATATTGTCCACTATTCTGGTTTCCTCTATGATCTGTTCGGCAAGCTCTTTTACTTCGTCATCTTCCATCTGAAAGTTATTTCCATCAAAGGGACTTTTTACACTTACGCAAAGATCGTCATACCCCATCCCGATACGCACGTTCATAAAATCGTGATCGCTCGGAATACGTTCCCAGAGGTTTGTATAAAGATTAAAAAGAATAGACAGGCCTTTATCCGGAGAAGGATTCTCGGCGTTTATTATCTCCCGCTGTTTATCTGCTACGGCCTCTATTTTAGCCTTCTGATCCTCTATGTATTCACCGTACTTTTTCTGCCTTAATGATTCATATTCTTCGATGCTTTTTTTTCTTTTCTTTTCGCTTTTGCTTGAAGAGGCAACACCTATAATAGGCGATACTATACTTGCAGATCTTGCCGCCAGAAGAGCCGGAGAAAAAGAACTTGTCAGCAGGCTTGCCCCGAACATTGTTCCTGTTCCGAGCATTGAGCTTAACATTCCCCTGTTTTTCTCATACTTTCCGCCTTTTGACGGAGCCGCCGATAAAACGATATCTTCCGACGGCAGTTTGACGATCGCACGGGGTGAGCGCTTGTATGACAGAACCTCTGAATATTTTCCCTCACTGACATACTGCTGACCTTTGGCATTGTTTTTATTTATATTTACAGTGATCTTCTTTCCCACATTGCGAAAATAAAGTTCACCGCTTTCCAGAACAATATTCACACTTAAAACAGAAAGGACATCGCCCGACCTGATAATAGCTTTTTTTATTCTCTGACCGTTAAGAAAGAGCCCGTTTGAGCTGTCATTATCCTCTACCCTGACAGTACCCGACTCACGTTTAAGCGTAAAATGCTTTGATGAAACAAAAGGCAGATCGATCACCACATCGTTATATTCATCCCTACCGAAGCTCAACGAACAATCATAAGGAAGCTTTACCGTTACGGGAAGATCTGACATATACGGACTGAAATACAGGAATGTTTTTTCGTTCAGAAGCAAAACTGTATTCAGTTTTATATAATGCCCCAGATCATAGGCATACGCATTTTTTGTTTTTAATCTTATACCTTTGACTGTCCACTTTACAAATATCGGATATTCTTCGAATCCAGGAATAAATATGTCCGCTTTTTTATGTGAACCGATAGAAACAATTTTATTCAGTTCCAGTTCAAATTGATACAGCTTTTGGTCGTACAGGAAAACCAATGTCATTTTCATTATCAGGTCACTCCAATAAATAATTGGTCATACACTTTTATAGATCCCTATCAGCTCATCAGCATATATGTCAAGTGTTTCGAGAAGCCTGTTTGTTTCTTTGGTCTGACTGAAAACGAACATCAACGCCAGAAATACGCTCCAGCTCATAGTTCTTTTTTTGTTTTCTATCATAACTATTGTCTGACGACTCAATCCGATCAGACAGGCAAGATCATCCTGAGAAAGATGACGCATTGCCCTTAGTACCGGCAGATTTTCGATCATATTATTTATTGATGCATCTTTAATCTCTTTTGTAATTTGTTTTTTCATAAGAAACTCCGTGTCGAATCGGTTGTTTTAAAACCATGTGGTACAAATATACATATTTTTTACCATATTTACATAAACTTATATTTAATTTTATCACAAAATTTGTATGTTGTCAACACAAACTGCGACATTTTGTTTCTTTTTGCAAAATTTGCCCTCGTTTTCCGATCATAAACACATAGCTCTAATATTTATCAGACAAGTCACTATGACTTGTCATAAACCTACAAAAATATCCTTCTCGACAAAGCAATAACGGAAGTAAATTCGTTGATTATAATGCCGAATTGGAGATGCAGGCTGACATATCTCCGTGCATCACACCTTTCATTGCAGACCTTATGAGTTCATCGTTATCGTCTGTACATACAATATCATATCAATATTGATATAATATCTATACAATATTATATCAATATTACTTAATGGCGGCGGCAAGCTGCCGGCGGCAAGCTGCCGCTCCCGATTGTTGAACCGATGGTATCAAACCTCGATTCCGCCGTCGCAGGCTATAAA
>CACXDE010000223.1 GCA_902766305.1 uncultured Ruminococcus sp.
AAGTAGTGCAAGACTGATTTGGGTGCGCAGGCTCTGCGCCGGGCGGTGCTATTCCATTTTTGTTTCACCAAAGATGATACTTATCGCCGCCAACTATAATTTTACACTTAGGGGTGAAACCCTTTGTTTGAAAACAAAGGGTTATCCCCCAGACCCCCTTCCTAAAAAACTAAAATTTTGCAAAACAATTTTTTCAGTTACAGAATAATACATATAAGCCCGTTGCAGCCGTCATTTATTATACGCTCAACAGTCTCTCTTACCTTTGTCCTTGCATCGCTCGGCATTCTGTACAGCTTATTGTGAAGCCCCTCTCCCACAAGCTCGTGAAGCGACTTGCCGAATATATTTGAATCCCAGATTTTTCCGGGATCTTCCTCAAACTCCTTCATCAGATAAGCTATCAGCTCCTCAGACTGCTGTTCCGAACCGACTATCGGTGTTATCTCTGTCTGTATGGTTGTCTTCATCATATGAACAGAAGGTGCTTTCGCTCTCAGCCGTATTCCGTAGCGTCCGCTCTGCTTTATGATTTCCGGCTCGTCAAGCATCAGTTCATCAGTTTCAGGCATTACAATACCGTATCCGCTTTCATTCACATCATTGAACGCATCCATAACCCTGCTGTATTTCTTTTTCATTTCAGACAGCTGTGTCATGATACTGAGCAGACTGCCCTCGTCTTCAACATCCATACCCGTCTTTTCACTCAGAACCTTATAGAACAGTGATTCATCAAGCCTTACACCTATCCTCGCCCTGCCTGTTCCCAAATCTATATTTGTTGTTTCCGCAAAGGTGACATAGCTGCATTCCCTTATTTTGTCCGCAATATCTGCGACCTCCTTTATGCGTCCGGCATCCTTTGCCGCATTTTTTATACAGTCCATCAATTCTGTCCTTATTTTATGTTCTCTTTCCAATAAAGTGATCCACTTCGGCATATCTATCTTTATTTCCTTTACCGGAAACTCAAAGAGTATTCTTGCCAGTATTTTCTTTATCTCTTCCTCGCCTATGTCCATACAGCTTACAGCCATAACAGGAACACCATATTTTTCCGTCATTTCCTTTGCTGTCTTTTGTGCTGCTTCAGACTGCGGATCCGAGCTGTTCAGAAGTATGATAAAAGGCTTATTGATCTCTCTGAGTTCATTTATCACACGTTCTTCCGCTTCGGCATATTCTTCTCTAGGTATATCACTTATTGACCCGTCTGTCGTTATTACAAGACCTATCGTAGAATGCTCGGTTATTACCTTTTTGGTACCTATTTCAGCAGCCATATTGAACGGTATTGATTCTTCAAACCAGGGAGTCTTTACCATTCTCGGCGATTCATCTTCAATATACCCGATAGCGCTCGGCACAATATAACCAACACAGTCTATCATCCTGACACGGAATCCCGATACTCCGTCAAGACTTATCTCGACCGCATCCTCCGGAATAAACTTCGGCTCTGTAGTCATAATAGTCCTGCCGGCTGCCGACTGGGGAAGCTCATCCGTTGCCCTGTCCCTTCTGCCCTGATCCTCAATATTTGGTATGACCAGAGTATCCATAAACTTTTTTATAAATGTTGATTTACCGGTACGCACGGGACCTACAATACCAAGATATATATCTCCTCCAGTACGTCTTGCAATATCACTGTAAATATTGATTCTGTCCATATATGCCTCCGTTTTCTTTATCTGATGTATACGGTGTAGAAGGATTTGCAGACCTTAGCTTACTACTAACATTTCACCGCCGTGAAGTATATCATTTTCAAGATCATTCTCAAGACGCAGGGACTCAGGAGTTGTACAATAAGACCGTGCAATATCCCAGATATCCTCACCGCTGTCTGCATAATATATAGTAAGCGCAGCAGTTTTGTCATTTTCCCTGAGCGCATCTTCATCAGCTGACGCTGATATTATACATCTGCACTGCTCAGTGGAACTGATAAAAGCGTCAAGTCTTACAGCCGCTTTTACTTCAACGGAAGTATCATCAACTATGCGGAAGCTTATATCAGCTGCACTAAGAGAATAGCTCACTGTTTGTTTATTGTACAGATCATTACATTCAGGAACAAAGCATATATCAGCTGCCTTTTCAATACAAAACGGCTGACCGTCCTTATCCTGCACAAGCATACAGATATTCAGTTTCGCCTTGATGCTTATTCCCGACTGATCCGTCTCGGTTATCGAACTGACAGAATCCAGCCAGACATCTATCACTTCTGATACATTTCTGTCGCCTGCCGTCATTGATGCAGTAACATTCTGTATCATACGGCAGCATGGCATTACTCTGAACAGATTCTCACTCTGATATACCGGCTTAAGATCATATATAGTCGAATAAGCGTCATCTATCACAGTAATATCCTTCTGCTCATATGCAAAAACATTTGCGCAAAGTCTTGCGTCCAGTGCAACAAGGGTACTTCCCTCATCATATTCCGATCTGAGAGAAACATCATAGCTCATCACGTCAACGCTTACATCATTTACAGTGTTTTCATTTATTCCTCTGACATCAATTATCTGACTAAGGGGAATGTGAAATGTCATTGTATCCCTTGTTCCCGTTTCTAAATCGGTAAGATAAAGGATTTTCAGTACAGCTTCACCCTTTAACATCAGCTTGTCTTCTATCGCACGGCATTCATCTGTAAGGATATTAAGTTCACTTCTGAGTATAGTTTCCGGCGTACCCTTACCGCTTCCTATATCAAGAACCTCACTCAATGAAAACTGCTGACCAGAACATCCTCTCAGGTCGCTTATCCTTACTGTATGTGAACGCTGCTGTATGTCATCGCCGTCCATATAAGTTACTATCTCGGACGGAACGCTCTTATAAACAGCTGCCATTACTGAGAATGCACCGTGTATATCAAGCTTTCTCGGACTTACAGCACGGCAGTTAAGATATTCGTTTCGTGTTCTGACACGTGATACACATTCGCTGTCCGCATTTTTTATATTGAATGAACAGGAAAACGGTGCTGAATGCTCGCAAAATCTAAGATTTCTCTTTTTGCTGTCAAGATAATACAGACGCAGCGTTATGCTGCCCTCAACATCAAGTCTGTCTCCTGTGATGCTTTTTGATGTTATTCCGGCAGACATACGGCATTTGAGTATCCTCTCCACGTCCGGACAGTAATCCGGCAGACTAAGCTCTATATCCACCGGCTGTTCCTTAGCGCCCTCGAATACCTTTTCACATACATCAAAGCCTTCTTTTTCAACCATATATTCCATAGCTTGCCTCCTGACTCACTTTCATCTCAATCGGATATATCAATCTATATGCCGGCATATTTCTTTTTATACCGAATGAGATGCTATAGTAAACGTCATTTATAAAGTCCTATTGTCAGCCTGAAAAAAATTTCACCTCCCTGTCATTCTGAGGAGTGCAGCGACGAAGAATCTTTTGGATTACGCTGCTTTTGTGAAAAAGATCCTTCGCTTACGCTCAGGATGACATTAGGGCAAAACTTTTGTCGTTTACTATAAGATATAATTCGTCATATTATTCAGCTGCACTATGATAGAATTAATACAACGGCTGATATCCGATACAGTATATCAGCCAGTCAGCTACTATCATTGACCTTAGGGAGGAATAAAGGTGAAAAGCAAAATGAACGGAAATGTACTTACATTGTATGTGACCGGAGAAATAGATCACAACAATGCCCGAAGGATCAGGGAAACAGCAGATGGTCTGATACATCAGAAACATCCTTCTCTTCTGAACATGGACTTCTCCGGTGTAAGCTTCATGGACAGCTCAGGCATAGGTCTTATCATGGGTCGGTACAGGACAATGCAGCTGTACGGCGGAAAGCTTAAAGTGACAGAGATACCTGTAGAACTCAGAAGAATGATGGAGCTTTCAGGGCTTTCCGGTCTTGACGTACTTGACAGTCCTGAATCTGCATCCGACAGCCGGCAAACCTTAAACCATATATAATATGCCAAAGGAGTGTTTCTTATATGAATATAATAAATGAAATGAATATGGAATTTGACAGCCGTCCTGAAAACGAAAGCTTTGCAAGATCAGCGTCAGCAGCCTTTCTTATGCAGCTTGATCCCACTGTAAGCGAAATAGGAGATATCAAAACTTCCGTTTCAGAAGCAGTGACAAATTGCGTTGTACACGCATACAAAGGAACACGGGGAAAAATAAGGATTACGATAAAATTCACTTCAGATCATACTGTTATTATAAAAATAATTGACAAAGGCTGCGGTATAGAGGATGTACATAAGGCAATGGAGCCGCTGTACACATCTGCACCGGAGGAAGAAAGGGCAGGTCTTGGCTTTGCTGTAATGCAAAGCTTTTGTGATGATGTAAATGTACGTTCAATTGTAGGAAGGGGAACTACAGTAACGCTGAAAAAGAAGCTAAGTCCGAGGTACAGAGATGAACGGACGTGAACAGGCTGTAAAGGATAATATAGGGCTTGTTCATGCCTGCGCTGTACGTTTCCGCGGAAAAGGAATAGAATATGACGACCTTTATCAGGCCGGATGTGTCGGACTGATAAAAGCCGTCGATGGGTTTGATCCTTCTCTCGGTTATCGTTTCTCAACCTATGCCGTCCCCGTTATTATGGGCGAGATAAAACGGATTTTTCGTGACAGCGGAAGTGTAAAGGTATCAAGAACACTGAGAGAATTATCTTTAAAAATAGGCAAAGTCAGCGATGAGTTTATTAAAACAAACGGACGTGAACCCACTGTCTCCGAAATAGCACAGTGCCTCGGCAGCAGTGAAGAAACTGTTGCCGAGGCAATAGGTGCTAATACTCCTCCTATATCCCTGACTGCTGTAGATGAGAATGGTCAGGCTGAAACAGATATCCCTGTCCCCTCACATGATGGAAAAATCATTGAAATAATGTCCCTCCATACAGAACTTAATAAGCTGCACCCGTCTGACAGAAAGCTTATAGAGCTGCGTTTTTTCCGTCATATGACTCAGACAGCAGCTGCCAGACAATTAGGAATGACTCAGGTACAGGTGTCCAGACGTGAAAAGAAAATCCTTGATTCTTTGAGAGAAAAGCTTTAGAGAATAAGCTCAGAGCGCAGGGCTCAGAGTGCAGAGCGTGCCGCTTTCAAACTTTTTTCTTTTGTTCGTCATCATTGTACATTGAACATTGCACATTGTACATTGTATACTTGCCCTGCACTTTTAGCTCTGAGCTTAACTCCTGATTCCTGACTTCTAAAACTATCTTTCTTCCTTGGTTTTTATCTTTGGGATGCTGAACATTTTCCTCAGAAAGAAACTCCAGAACTTCGGATTATCAACAACTACAAATTTCATAAGCTGCCTCCGTTCAACAGGTTCTGCCGCAGCGCAGGGTGCATACAGCAACTATCACAAGAACAACAACTGCAATAAAAGCTATCCACTCATCCGGCAGAATAACACCTGCAAGCAGTCCCAGTCCGAAGGTCAGTGCACATTTGGAAACACTGTATTTTTTCATAAAGCCGCCTCCGTTCACACAGCTGCCTGCACTATCAGAATGCCGCTGCATACTTTGCATCAGAGCATTCACCTTACAGTTTCATAATACGCAGAAAAAGGAGAATTGTGCCAATTAATATGACGCAATTCTCCTGATCTTTTACTGCTGACCGTTAAGGGTATCAGCCATATAGCTTCTTGACTTTTTCTCTTTTTCCGGTTTTATCTTCTTTCCGCGAAGTTTTCTTGCAGCACGGGTGATCTTTTTATCATTATCTGAAAAAGCGCTTATAAGCTTTTCAAATTTCTCGTCATCATCCACACTGTTAAGCATAAGATATGTTATTATCCCCTTAGTGTCAAGATCACCCTGTGTATAAAGTGCTGAAAGACCTTGTGAGATTTTTTCAATCTTCTTTTCACTTGAAGCTTCAACCATAGGCGCAAACTTCGGCACAATTTTCTCCTTTGCAAAGGTAACTCCCCTGAAGTCTTCATAATGCGCCTTTTCGTAAGCTATCTCATCCTTAAGAACAGGGAAATATGTTACCATCCTGTTTGCAAGGAAAAGAGGATCTACATTTGCTTCTCCGTCCTTCTTACGCTTTTTTTGCTTTTTGGCCGCGCCTGACTGTTTAGGTCCTGATATTGTTTCAGCAAAATCATCACCTATACTCTCCGCTTCTCTTACACCATCGCTGTCAGAATCAAACAGCCAGGTTGCGAGAGTTTTCCAGTCATTATCCGGAGTACCGTCCTCCATTCCGCAGCTGCGAAGAACTACCCTGTGATTTGAATTTGTATAAACAACACTGTATGCAATTTCTCCTATATACAGCGCTGTCAGACTGTCTTCGCTTTCGGCAACATTCTCACGGGTATATCCTTTTGACAAAAGTGGTTTTCCGGCTCTTTCAGCTATTATTTCAAAAGCTTCATTCATATTCATTTTACATCTGGCTCCTTTTTTCTTTAGGTTAAAATTTAGATAAGACGGAACGATATGTTCCGAACTCCTGCTGTCCCTTCATTATATCATATTTACTTGTGAACTCCCCATTGTCTAAAGCCAATGGGCTTCCTGCTTCATCGTTCTCGTAACCTACTAACTCCACAGGCGTAAAATCGGGCTGAACCGTCCCTACTCGTTATT
>CACXDE010000224.1 GCA_902766305.1 uncultured Ruminococcus sp.
ACTCGTGCCTGTCGCCAGGATACTCGGAATAAGCCTTTATGAACTGTTCGGGCTCGATGACCCCATGATGCAGTACAGCAAGCAGGAGCAGAGAGTATTCGCAAAATACAAAGAGCTGAACGAACCTCATCGTGCTGCCGTTTCTACGATGATAGATATGCTGGGAGACGCAGAACTGAAAACCGTTACGGCGGAAGATATTCCGGACCTTACCGTTCTGAGATACTTTAACCGCCAGCTCGCCGCAGGTATCGGAGATCCTACCGATATGGACGATGACGGAGAGCCTATCTATCTGTATTCCACCGAGCTTATAGACAAGGCGGACTATGTATTCACTGTAAACGGCGAGAGCATGGAGCCTGTGTACAACAGCGGAGATATGGTGCTTGTGGAAAAATGCACCGAGATAGAATACGGTCAGGTCGGTGCTTTCCTTATAGGCAACGAAGCGTACATCAAGGAGTGCCGCGAGGAGGGTCTGTATTCCTATAACGAGAAATACAAGACAATGAAATTCAATGATGACGATAATGTTTCGCTGATAGGCAGAGTAATAGGCGTAATCACGGCAGAAGATATAGCGGCGCAGAAGGATATTAAGGCTTATCAGCTGGCTAATGAAGAAGTGTTTTAAGAATTTGAGCAAAAAAAGGAGAGATCATTATGAAAGCAATTAGGAGAAGCAGAAACCATTATGACCTGAAAGGCACAGACCTTATGTTTATAGGCGAAGATGATATTCAAGGCTCACACTTAGAGCAATTCAAGGCAAAAAAACTGCTCGTTTTAAGATCAATTGAAAAAGAAAACGGTATTGAACGCCTTACAATTTCATTTTCCTCATACCCAAACAATATGGCTATCCCGGAAGATATAGCTGTGTCCTATGCAGAAAGACTCGGACTTGATAAAAACAGACCGTATGATTACACTTCGCACCCTTGCATCTATGATGGTGTTCAGATCATTACGTATATCTTTCAGGATTGTGTGCCTGCTTCAAGGCTATATTCCTGATAGACAGGGGGAGATACTATGGCTGTTGACCGAAACAAGAAAGAGAAAGTATATGTCAAGGTCAGCACCGACTTTGACCAGACGGGATATATGCAGCCGCGCTCGGTAACTTGGAGCGACGGTCGTACTTTCAAGATAGAAAAAGTCAAGGATTTCCGTCCTGCCAGCATCTACCGCGACGATTGCAGCGGCTACTGCTTCACGGTGATGATACGGGGCGAGGAAAAGCATTTATTCTTTGAGCCGGCGGATTCGACATTTTCGAGCAGGATAGGGCGTTGGTACGTTATGACGGTCAGTTGAACGGTAACCGTACAGGAGGTGCATTTCATAGCTGAGGTATTCATGGACGTTACCGGGTAAAGAGTGTGAACCTCCCTGAAGTCGGCACTACTATCGAACGCTACGGAACCATGTGAGGACACAAAGCAGATTGAGGTGATAAAATGAACGAGTATTTCCCTTACAGTGATATTATAGACCTGCCTCATCACCAGGCAGAAGGGCGCAGGCACATGAGCCTTTATGATCGTGCGGCTCAGTTTTCGGCGTTTGCTGCGCTCTCGGGTTACGATGACATGATAACAGAAACAGGAAGATTAACGGAGGAACAGATAGAATTGCCCGAACATATACAAGAGGAACTCAACAATAAGTTCATGCTGCTCAATGCGATCATTGAAGCAGGATACCGCCCCGAGATCAAAGTCACCTACTTTGTTCCCGACAAAACTAAGGAGGGCGGCAGCTATGAAAGCTACACGGGAGATGTCAAGAGAGTTGACAGCACATACAGGACGCTCACCTTTTATGATAAGGAAAGAGATATATCAGGCAAGGTCATTGATATAGGCAAGATCATTTCCGTCGAAGGCGAGTATTTTGAAGATTACAGATATACCGATGTGTGAGTTTACAACTCCGAAAGTATATTCGCTCTTTTTTCATAGTGACGCTTTCTGGAATAGTAATATTTTATAAGCTCTCCATACGGCAGCCATATCTCGGCAAGCTCGATCTTTGCATAAACATTTGAAAGAATTTCATCATCAAAATCCTTACTATATTTGTATCTGTTAGATTTGAAAAGAGAATAATATTCTTCAAAAAGCCAGTCTGAGATCTTCTCTTTCTGAGATAATTTAAGGTCGGCAAAGGATTTGTCTGTCTTTAATAAGCGTCCGTTTACCATTTTATGTTTCTTTCTTGCCATCTGTTTATCTCCCACGTTTATATTAACATATTGTGTACCATTAACTTTTAGTACATATTTGCTTGATAATATTCGGTAAACAGCATCCATGATTTCACAACTTAGTAACATTCAAAGAGTAAAAAACAGCTATAAATGGTCTTTGAGAGTAAGGCCCGACGGACAAAAACATTGTTTCAAATAATCAATCCCATACAGATGAAAAATTTTCCTCAAAAACACTTGACAAGCGTAAAATAACGTGATATAATAAAAAAAGAGAGATATTCAACTCACTACACGAAGTGGCAATCCTCCCAAAAGGCTTCTTCCGAGTTGAATATCTCTCTATTTTTAGCTCCCCCTGTTGGACTCGAACCAACGACCCTGCGGTTAACAGCCGCATGCTCTACCGACTGAGCTATAGAGGAATATTTGAAAGCTCATATAGAAATATGAAACTTTCAATTTCCATCCTCATCTCATCCGAATTTGCGGTGTAAAGTTCTTACACTCGCTCTACCGACTGAGCTAAGGAGGAATATGGCAAAAGAGAAAGCCTTTGCTTTCTCTCTCGCTCTTTTGTGTCCGCAACTACCTATCTTTCCAGCCCGTCGCCAGGCAAGTATTTTCGGCGTTGATGAGCTTAACTTCTGTGTTCGGCATGGGAACAGGTGG
>CACXDE010000225.1 GCA_902766305.1 uncultured Ruminococcus sp.
TAAGAGATGAAAGATGCACAACTGTCACCGCTTATGAATATCTGAATATGAATAATAAAAGAGGGAAAAAGCGTAAAGAGGTAGTTGACAGTGTTGCAGCTGTTATTATTTTAGAAGATTATCTGAGTTACAGGAGGAATAGATCATGACAATTCTTCCAAGTCAGAAGCTGACCATAAGCCAGTTGTATTTAGGGCTTGCCGCAGGACTTATGCTGTTTCTTCTGCCGAACGACGCAAAAAATCAGATCGAAAACGAGGGCTTCTGCAATGCTTATATAGTATTGATATCGCTTGTAATAACCGGTGTGCTGTTCTTTATTACAAAGCGTTATGAGGCTATAGGAGTATCTCTGATGACAATGGCTGCCCTGAATACAACATTTTTTATTTTTGATATGATAAGAGGTTTTTCTGATGATCCGGCAGAATACTGGCCTGAACTGAACAGATATAAGATAGTAAGTTTGTTTCTGCTGTGGTTTGTGCCGTTTGTTTTTTGTATAACTCTGCGTCTGCTTGCATCGGGCGGTCGGGATAATAATGAAACAAGACGTGATTTTTCCGGATTCATTGCTTCAAGCATGAAAGCGCTGTTTATAATTTATGTAATAGTTGTGCTTTTCAAGCTAATAATGCCTGACCGTCCCGGCACTAATAACCGTGAGATCGAATTAATGATATTTTCAAGAATTTCATCATGCCTGAACGGTACACATGAAAACGGGCTTGAATATATCTGCTGGCACTGTATAGTTCTTTCTCCGCTTGCATTTTATTTTGCTGTTCTTGTTCCGAAATTCAAGATATGGCATGTTGCGATCATATCAGCTCTCCTTGGTGTTGCTGTTGAGATAATGCAGTTTATTCTCGGCACTGCGACCGCTTGCACAGATGATGTGTTTATGATTATGATAGGGGCAGTTCTTGGTATAGCCTTTAAGTATATAATTGACAAGCTTCGCAGCATTATTACTCACGGAGAAGATAAAAATATGCTCAGCTTTGATTATAAGCATCTCCTTGTCAAACCAAAAGGGGAAGCACAGGTCCTGACAGAAGACTGATGAAACTCTTATAGTCGGAAGGAGACATTATCATGACGGATATACATTTCAGCGACAGTACAATTATCTTTATTGGTTTAAGCGGAGCTGTTATGATGCTTTTGCCGATCATACTTTTTGCAGTGCTTAAAGTAAAAAAGAATATTCCGGTAAAGCCTGTATTTGTCGGTGCAATGATATTTGTACTTTTTGCGCTGGTGCTTAAACTGCCGATAGCATATTTATTGTATTATGCTGATAATCCTGTTGCAAAGGAGATAAACTCTGATCCATGGCTTTACTTTGTCATCGCAGGAATGCTTGCGGGTATTTTTGAGGAAAGCGGAAGATTCATAGCGTATAAGACCCTGCTCAAAAAAGACAGAAACAGGATCACCTCGCTTTCATACGGCGTAGGTCACGGCGGTATTGAAAGCTTGTATATCGGGATCCAAATGTTATCATTGATAGCCCTTGCATTGATGGTCAACAGCGGCGGTATAGCTCAGATCACCGGAGATCTGGATCCGGCTCAGACTGCTGTTGCTGAGGAGCAGATAAGACAGTATGCCGCTTTTGACGGTACGCATGCAGTATTAGGTGTTGTAGAAAGGGCGTCGGCGATATGTTTTCATATAGCAATGTCGTTTCTTGTATTCAAGGCTGCGAATGATAAAAAAAGCCTGTGGCTTTATCCTTTGGCGGTATTTATCCATGCTTTGATAGATTTTTCCATTGTGTTCACAAAGTTTGACGTACCGATGTATGTATTTGAAATAGTGTTTGCTTCTGTTTCTGCTTTAGCACTTTTTCTTTCATATAAGTTTGTCTATAAAACCGTCGAGCCGCCTGAACCGCAATGTGCCGATGAGTTGCCTGAGCAATAATGCGGGGTTAGCTTCACTCCGTTTTTTCTTAAAATACAGGATATTCTTTCCGTATGGATTACTTATGAATATGGGTTGTCGCAGAACGCAGAGTTTTGTGACAGCCCATTTTTTTAAGCAGAACTATAATCATTTCAAAAAAACTTGCAAAAATAAGCTTTATTGAATTACACCTCATACTTCATTGTAAATATTTTATAAAAAATTACAAAATGTTATTGATTAATTTTATTATCTGTGATAATATTAATATAAATATATACAAATAATATGCGTTGTTATGCATATTAACAAAAATAATAGGAGGAAATTCAATGGTTAAGCATATAGTTCTTTGGAAGATCAGAAATGATGACCAAAAACAGGCTAATATTGACCAGATGATCAGTATGCTGACATCGCTTGTCGGCAAGATCGAAGGTCTTGTTAGTATGGAAATGGGTTATAATTTCAATACAAATTCCGAATACGATGTAGTTCTCTATGCAACTTTTAAGAATGCAGCCGCTCTGAAATACTATCAGGATCATCCGGAGCATCTGAAATGCAAAGAATTTGTACATTCAGTAGCTGTGGATCGTACTGCTGCAGATTATTTCTCTGAGGAGGGCGTAAAAACATCCAGACCATTTGACGAGGTTCCGGATGCACCTGTAAAGGAAGAAATGATAAATGCCCCGACGACACCGCCGGCACAACCCGTATCTCCGATGCCTGTCGCACCGCCTGTGCCTCCCGTACCCCCGATGCCTGTTGCACCTCCGGTACCTGTAACCCCGCCGGCACCGCCTGCACCTCCGACACCTGTGCCGCCGGTCACATCCAAACCATCTGAACCGGAAGAACCAGCACCAATGAAATTCGATGATATTCCGCCGGCACCAATGAAGTTTGATGACATTCCGCCGGCACCGATGAAGTTTGATGATATTCCGCCGGCACCAATGAAGTTTGACGACATTCCTCCGGCACCAATGAAATTTGATGATGTTCCTCCTCCGGCACCGATGAAGTTCAGTGATGATAAGCCGGAAAGAAAACAGGAAGAGAGAGCACCGTTTTTCTCAAGAAATTCCATGCGTGAGTCCGAACCGGAACCGGCTCCCGCATCGAAGCCAGCACCCACACCGAAGCCGGCACCTGCACCGAAGCCAGCACCTGCACCGAAGCCGGCACCTGCACCCGCACCGGTAAAGGCTGAATCCAACGGAAATAACTGGACTTGTCCCAACTGCGGAAAGGTAATGCCTAAATATGTGGGAACATGCGGCTGCGGAACTCCTCAGCCATTCAGCTTTGATGATGACCCGCCGGCATTGCAGCCTGATCCGCATGATGCAGCAGCCGTTAAGGCAGCAGGTTCGGCATATCCTGATATGAAGGCAAAGGCATCAAAGATGTCAGCATCAGCGCCGAAAAAAGAAAGTTCAGGTTTATTCGGCAGCAAGAAGGCAGAATCTGCTAAAACTTCAGCATCAGCACCCCCGCCTCCAGCAGCAGGAGCAAATACATGGACGTGTCCTGCATGCGGCAAGGTAATGCCTAATTATGTAGGCACATGCGGCTGCGGCGAACCCA
>CACXDE010000226.1 GCA_902766305.1 uncultured Ruminococcus sp.
CATTTATAAAGCGTTTCGGTGTTATAGGCGGAGATATGCGGCAGATATATTGTGCGGCAGGTCTTGCGGAGGATGGCTTTGGAATTACGCTGTGCGGATTTGATAAGTGCGGCACAAATGGTCTTCCGGTTGGGGATATTGCTGAAACCGTGAAAAACTCTGATGCCCTTATACTTCCGCTCCCTGTTTCAAGAAACGGCAAAGATCTTTTTGCGCCGCTTTCTTCAAAAGATATAGAAATCAGCGATTTGCTGAAAGCAGCCGATGAAAGGAAACCAATATTCTGCGGTATTCCGGGACAGGCGGATATGTCTTGTTTCAGTTCCTTTAAACTATATTATTACGGCAGCCGTGAGGAATTTGCTGCTGCAAATGCTGTGCCTACAGCCGAGGGCGCTGTAGAATGCGCAATAAAAGAATCTGATATTACCATATGCGGATCTGAATGCCTTGTCATAGGTTACGGCCGCATTGGACGTGTTCTGTCATCATTCCTTCACGGGATGGGCGCAGATGTGACAGTAAGCGCAAGAAAAGAAAAGGATATGGAATTTATAAAGGCACGTGGAATGCACACGGGAAGAATAGAGGATATCAGCGGACGTTTCGATTTTATTTTTAATACTGTGCCTGCTATCGTACTGAATGAAGAAAGACTTTCCGTTTTAGCGGACAGGGATTCGCTTATAGTGGATCTTGCGTCAATGCCGGGAGGTGTGGATGACAGAGCTGCCTCTGAGATGAGAATAAGAGTGATCCATGCGCTTTCCCTGCCGGGAAAGGTCGCACCAAGGACGGCAGGCTTAATTATAAAAAATACAGTTTATAATATCATCCGGGAGGAATCCTTATGAAAAAAATCACAGTAGGGTTTGCAATGTGCGGATCCTTCTGTACCATATCGAGAGTACTTGAACAGATGAAAAAATTGAAGGATGAAGACTTCGATATAATACCTATCTTTTCGGAGCATTTATATAATATGGATACAAAATTCGGTGAGGCTTCAAAAATAATATCAGCAGCAGAAGAAATATGCGGACGGAAGGTCATATCAACCATACGGGAAAGCGAGCCTTTAGGTCCGAAGGGTATGACTGATATAATGGTCGTAGCCCCTTGTACCGGAAACACTGCCGCCAAGCTGAGCAGAGGTATCACCGATACAGCGGTAACAATGGCAGTAAAATCTCATTTACGTCAGCGCAGACCGGTATTGATAGCAATTTCAACGAATGATGCCCTTGCCGGATCAGCACAGAATATCGGACGTCTGCTCAATACAAAGCATTATTATTTTGTTCCGTTTTCACAGGATGACCCTGAAAAAAAGCCGACTTCTGTTGTTGCTGACTTTACTCTGATACCTCAGGCAGTAGAAGCAGCTTTATCCGGACAACAGCTTCAGCCTGTGCTGAGGTAAAATTTTTATATAAAAATCACCGCCCTTTTCGTAATGATGCGAAGAGGGCGGTGCGTTATATTTTGTTATCAGAAGCGCTTACTTTACTGTCAGCTTCATATCCTTCTGAACGGTTTTACCGGTGTTGTCCTTGACATTTACTCTGATAGTATATGTTCCGGCTGATGTTGGAGTAAACGATGCTGTTGTGGATGCAACGTAAGCAGAACCGTTTACATAACATATCTTTGTAAAGGAACTGTCTGTAGACTTTTTGTAGTAGTAGGCATATTTATAGGGAGTAGTACCGCCGCTTGCGCTGCCGTACAGTTTTACTTCTGTATTTGCATTAACAGTAGAAGAACTGATATTTGAATTGTTTGTCAGAGCAGGATTTGCCTTTACTGTCAGAGTGAAATCCTTCTGAACTGTTTTTCCGGTACTGTCCTTGACATTTATTCTTATAGTGTATGTTCCTGCTGTTTTTGGTGTAAATGATGCCGTTGCAGAAGAAACATAAGCAGAACCGTTCACATAGCAGAGTTTAGTAAAGGTGCTGTCGGTGGATTTTTTATAGTAGTAAGCATATTTATAGGGTGCTGTACCGCCGCTTGCCTGACCGCCGAGGGTAACAGTTGTGTCTGTCATGATCTCTGATGCACTTATAGCAGATTTATTGCTCAGACTACCGGCTACAGTTACTGTGCAGACAGCTGTTTTGCCATTGCTTGTTTTAGCGGTTATTGTCGCAGTGCCGGGACTGTTTGCTTTTACTGTGCCATTCTGATCTACCGATGCAATATAGCTTTTATCGGTTGACCACTTAACGGTTTTATCAGAAGCATTTGACGGTAGAACAGTCGCAGTAAGTGTAAAACTGGTACCCACGGCAGCAGACGCAAAGGTTTTATTAAGTGTTATACCGGTAGGATTAACACTGGCAACGGCAGGATTAGTTACAGTTACAGTACAGTATGCAGTCTTTCCTCTTTTGGTTTTAGCAGTAATAATGGCTGTACCAGCCGATACACCGGTTATTTTACCGTTGGAAACGGATGCGGCGCTGTTATTGCTTGTTGTCCACGTAACGGATGTGCCTACTATTTTTATGGTCTGGCTGTTTCCCTTTACAAGCGAAAGATTTGTTCTGCTTATTGAAAGCTTTGTATCCGCTTGAATTGTAGGAGTGCTTGTAATAGATACGCCGGTAGAATAATTATTGCCGATACCGGAACCGTTTTTTGCTTTTGTATTGCTTGTTTTATCCCCGGTGCTCGTAATATTGCTGCACCAGTTCAGATAAATTCCGTAATCTGTACAGCGGAGTATATTATTACCGGAGAGGGTTGACTGTATATTTTTAGAAAGGAATATACCAAAATTGTGACAAAGCTCAACCTTATTGTTGCTTATAACAGCATTCTTGCACCCGTTTTTGTCGCCTGTTGTAACATCAGACGGCGTAGTGAAAAATATACCGTTTTCAGTGCAGTTATAAAAATAGCAGCTGTCGATTTTTGTACCGGGTGAACCGGAGTTGTGTACGCCGTTTGAACCGCAGTTTATAACCTCTGTACCGTATACGTCTGTGTTTGATGACTGATTGATATGCAGACCATAGTTTTCAGTATCCTTGAAGACGTTATCTGTGTATGTCACGGAGTCATATATAAAATCCTTTCCGATTTTTACATTATCGCAAAGGAACAGCAACATACCGCAGCCTGATCTCGGCGTATTATTTTTTGTAGTGTCTATATCAAGGTTCGGGTGAAGCTTGATATTTGATGAATTATTTCCAGAAATATATGCGGTCTTATAGCTTATCAGGTTGAAAGCATCGCCTGTGATATTGCTGAGGGTATTGCCTAAAATTTTAGCATAATCAGAGTTCAGCACAGCTATGCCGTGACCGTAAATAGTAGTGAAAGTATTGTTGACAGCAGCGAAACGAGGTGACGCTGAATTAAACACTGCTTTGCTTTTTGAATATTTAAAGGCGCAGTTTTTGACAGTTACTGTGTCTGAATTCCAGACAAAAAATACACCTGTATCAAAGTTTCCTCCGCCGTTTACAGTTACAGAGTCAAATATAACATTATCACTTCCGCTGACTTTAACGAGCTGAGTAGAGTTTCCTAAATAGCAGGTACCGCCTTTCACTGTAACGCCGCTTGCACTGTACATTACGAACAATAAATCGGTATTGCAGCTTACCACCGCTGAAGACATATCAAGGTATGTTCCGCTGTACAGCCTCCATGTAGATGTGGCTGTGAATTTTCCGACGAGCTTTATCTTGCTTCCGGCATAATTATTTAAAGCATTAACTACATCGTTCTCGGTTGCGCCCTTTGAAGAGTCAAGCGTAATTGCAGCTGCACTTGATGAAACGTCAGATGACGCTGCCGAAACCTGTGCAGGTAAAGAGCCGCCTGTTATTGTTCCGAAAACAGACAGCAATGCCATAATTAATGCAGCGGTCTTTTTGAATTTTTTCAAATTAATCACTCCTTATATAACTTGTATTGATATTCAGAACCATGTTTTTAGTGTGCAAGGACAAATATACAGGTTTAAATTTAGTATGACTTTGAATGAAGATCATCATGCTTTGAGAAAATATAATCCTCAAGCTTGTATGCAATGATGCCAATAATAATGCCGAATATCATACCGAACAGCACGTCGGTAGGGAAGTGTACATACAGATATAGTCTTGAAAGTGCAACCAATACAGCATATACGAACATTACCGCACCCAATTTTTTATTGTACATAAAACATACTATAGCCGCAGCAAAGGCATAAAATGTATGTCCCGACGGAAAGGATGCGTCTGACTCTCCTTTTGATATAAGCACTATCGTATTGTCAAGATCGTATGGACGAATACGGTTCACTATAGGCTTTAAAATAAGATTGCAGCTGACAAAGCTGAGTGCTGAAGCACTCAACAGCTTTGAGGCAAGCCTTTTATGCTTTTTTGAAATTATCGCTGCAATAAAGACTATTATTATAGCCACTCCATATCCGCCTGAAAGAGATATTATTGGCATAACTGTATCAAGAAACGGATTTCTGATATTGTTTTGAAAAAAATCAAGAATACTATATTCTAACTCCACAATAATCCTCCCTATCCGTCACAAGCTTTACGCACTTTTATTATGTCAGATCTCACTGTTCATACGAGTTTACGATATCGGTTATGGTTTCAGCTTCAAATTTGTTCTTCTTTCCAAGCTGTACCCAGGGTGCAGACATAATATCATCATACGGAGTTACAGCTTCATAAAATTCATATTCAGTAACTTCTTTTCCGTTGACGCTGAATTTATATGCGTCAGTGTCTCCGGAAGCTTTTATCACTGTTTTAAGCTTGCCTTTTTCAACCTCTCCTACCCAAAGATCAGTTTTACCCTGATTGATTTTCTTAGTTGCCATCTGCTTTAATTCCGGGTTATAGAACAGCTGTCCAAAACCGGCATTCACTTTAAGGTCTACAAGCTTACCGCCGCTTACTGTATAAAGCTCACATTTTGAATCGTGAATGGTTGGTGATGAAATAACAAGCTCCGGAGTTTTGTCCTGGTCTATATCTATAAGTTCAAAAAAAGAATCATCCGGCACATCATATTCCACAAGCTCCCTGAAATAGTCGTTAAGCTTTCCTATGTAAATGACCTTATATGAATTTATAGAGGGAACATTAACAGAAGGCTGTGATTCCTGTTTTTGGTTTTCCGCTGAGCTTTTTTCAGGTTCTTCCTGTATTTGAGATAATTCTTCGGATGGGACTTCTGCCGTATAGATTTTTTGTTCTTCACAGGCGGTAAGCGGCATACATAAAACAAGAACTGAAACAATTGCTATGATTATTTTTTTCAAATCAAACACCTCATTAAATAGAATTATGAAGGAACATAAGCCGGTATGTGCGGCGCTTTGTCTGAAAGACTTTCATAATTATTATAGTCATACACACTTATTTTAACACAAATACTTCATATTGTCTATACTTAATGAAAAATCTAAGTATAAAAATTGTCATACGGCTAATTGACAAAGCGGATGATTATCCTGTATACTTAATTTATAAAAAAAGGAACAGTACAGTTCTCACATAAAACGGATTATTGTGGCTGTTCCGTGAAAGGATCGCTGCTTATGGATGAAACTAAAGATTTAACAGTTCTGACTGCTGAAAAACAATGCAGGAAAAGCTACTCTAAAATTGCGGTGCTGCTGACTGTTGCATATGTCCTTGCAATGGGAACGGCAATGCTTATTAATTCTTTTCTTGTACCTGTACTTGCAGGTATAACCGATGATACTGTTACACTGAAAACGGTAGTCAGTTTTCTCCCGATGTATATTGTGTGTTTTCCGATTCTGATATTTACTGTCGGTAAAATGGAAAAAACAGATCTGCCCCATACAAAATTAGGCGGAAAAAGATTGTTCGTATTGTTTTCATTGATTTTTCCGATAATGATATCCGGCAGCCTTATCGGTACTTTTTTATCGGTTGTTCTGTCAGGAGGAAAAGCAGAAAATGATCTTGCCGGGTTGCTGTCAAGTATGAATCCGCTTACAATAATTGTAGCAACTTTTATCGGTCCCTTTTTTGAAGAAATAGTTTTCCGTAAAATAATAATTGACCGTACTGTACGTTATGGAGAAAAGGCAGCAATTTTGTTTTCAGCGTTTTGCTTCGGTCTGTTCCATATGAATCTGTATCAGTTTTTCTATGCGTTCGGTATTGGTCTTATACTGGGATACATATATGTGAGATCAGGCGATGTCAGGATAACAATAGTTTTTCATGTTATCATAAATAGTCTGAGTTCAATAGTAATACCGTTTTTATTGGAAAAAGCGGATATTACTAAATTTTCTGAGCTTATGGAAAACAACGAAATGACCGAATCCTTTCTCATTGAAAACAGTGCATTTTTTCAGGAGCATATGATATGGTTCGTTCTTTATATGGTGTATATTCTTATTTATTTTGGTATGATATTCTTTGGAATAGCTATGTTTATAGTTAACCGAAAAAAACTGGAGATCCATTATCATGAAGGGCAGCTCCCGGATAAAACCGGGATAAAAGAGTCTTTCGTTAATATAGGTATGGGAATATACTTTTTTGTTTCGGTGATTCTTATAGGACTGAGTCTTGTCAGTGCCGGATAGGTCTGGTCAGAATAAATTGTTTAAGTGGAGGCAGTTTTATGAAATTAAAAAGCAACTTTATAACACATAATTCCGGTGATATTCAGATTATGGTGGCAGCAGGGGATACTGATTTTCATGGAATAGTAAAAAGCAATATAACATCGGCTTTCATAATAGAATGTCTGAAAAATGATTGCAGCAGGCAGGAGATAATTGAAAAAATGCTTGTAAAATATGATGCTGATGAAAAAATAATAACAGAAGATGTTGATAAGGTATTGGATGTGCTTCGCAGTATAGATGCGATAGAGGAGTAAATATTTTGTTGCCTCTTCGCCGCTTCATTGTCAATGAAATAAACAGAAGTAACTGTCTGCCGGCGAGCCGCCGGTCTCTTATATGTGAGGCTTTTTTCTTTTAGCAAAGTTTTTGACAACGCTGCCAATTATAATTTTACACTTAGCTGCCTGTTTTACATGCTTAGCGGTTATTTTTGTTTTGCCGGAAAAATCATCAAAAAAATTCAAAAAAACTCTTGACAAATAATTCCTGATGTGATAATATATAGAAGTCGCTGAGAGACAACAGCCTTTCAGCAGACGTGGGAGCATAGCTCAGCTGGGAGAGCATCTGCCTTACAAGCAGA
>CACXDE010000227.1 GCA_902766305.1 uncultured Ruminococcus sp.
CTTCTTAACGATAAACAGATACTGAACATAATGCTTATCGGTGCGGATACAAGAAAGGGTCAGACCACTGGTCTTTCCGACACGATGATAATTTTTTCTATAGATTCAAAGCATAAAAAGCTGAAAATGCTTTCGCTCCAGAGAGATACCTGGGTAATTATTCCGGGCTACGGCGAAAACAAGCTTAATTCAGCCTTTACTTACGGCGGTGCGGAGCTTACAGTAAAGACCATACAGGCAAATTATGGTATACAGATTGACCGTTATGCTATTGTTAATTTCAACAGCTTCAAAAAGATAATAGATAAGCTTGGCGGAATTGATGTGGAGCTTACTCAGGAAGAAGTAGACTATATAGACTGGCAGACATGGACGAATAATCAGGCAGATACAAGAAATGAGCTTGATGCGAGCAGTTATACTTATAAGACCAATGATAAGGGTGAAGAGGTAACTAAGATCCATCTTAACGGCAGACAGGCGCTCTGGCACGCAAGAAACCGAGGCGAGCCCGGTATATGCAGCGGTGACGACTATGTGAGAACACAGCGTCAGAGAAATGTAATAAGTATTATGATAAATAAGCTCAAAAAGGCTGATACTACAAAGCTGCTTGAAACCTTGTCAGAAATTGGGTCAATGGTCACTACGAACTTCAAATCCTCTGAGATAGTTCAGTTAGCGCAGAATATTTCCAAGTATCTGAAATACGAGATTGTGTCGCAGTCTGCGCCGGATCAGGAAAGCTATGATATAGATTATTGGTATTCAGATTATTATTCACGTCCGGTTTATGTTGACGGCGACTACGTTGATGCGATACTTATAATAGACTGGCAGGATTTCCGGGGAAAGATAGCAGATTTTGTTTTCAACGATGAAAACAAGCTTGATGTTGAAGAAAGTGCTGATCAGTCAGGGAGCAGTGAAGCTTCATAAAACAGGAATATTGCTTTGCACATTGATAAACAATAAAAAGGGACACTCTTCAGACGGAGTGTCCCTTATTCAAAAAATAAAAAGGATGTGATAAAATTGACAGAAGATGATCTCTACAGTGACAGCGGCAGACTTCAATATGGTGACGGCTTTTCAGATGATGATGCTCCTGAGCAGGTTGTGATTCCTCAGAACGGTAACCGACAGACTGTAATGCCGGGCGCTGAATATTATCAGGGCGGTCAGCCGGGTTATCCCATGCCAGTTAAGAGGAAGAAAAAGGGAAAGTTCTTTATTAAATTTATTTTGTTCCTGCTGTCAGCTTTGATTATCGGTTTTCTTGTTTATATTATACTGGTGCTTGGAAGAATACATTATACAAACGATGATCCCGATCACAGCATTGCTGAGGAAGCCGGTATTGAACTCAGGGATGATGCCGGAGTGACAAATATACTTCTTTTTGGTGAGGATAAGCATGACGGCGATGATTATGGGCGTGCTGATACGATGATACTTCTAAGTATAGATAAAAATAATGGTCAGATGAAGCAGACTTCACTCATGCGGGATGTTTATGTTACAATACCGGGTGAAGGAAATAATAAGCTGAATGCTGCGTTTTCTTTGGGCGGACCGAAATTAGCCGCGGAAACTGTCGAATATAATTTCGGAATAAAAATTGACAAGTATGTTGTTGTGGATTTTGACAGCTTTACTGATATAATAGATTCCCTGGGCGGAATTGATCTTGATCTGACATATGATGAAGTGAGCTATATCAACTGGCAGTCATACAAAAACCATCAGACAGATGATACGGACGAGCTGAAAAAGGATGAATATGAGTATAACCTGAATGATGACGGAAGCTATACTGCTCTTGTTCGTCTGAGCGGCAGACAGGCTTTGTGGTACGCGCGTGACAGAGACAGTATTGGTTCTGATTTTGACAGAACTCAAAGACAGAGAATAGTTATTGACAATATCTTTTCAAGGCTGAAAAATTCTAATCCCCTGACTCTTATGGGAACTGTATATGCTGTTTCAGGACATCTGACAACAAATATGAGTCCTTTAGGTGTGACAGGCTCTGGTTTTGAAATGATATCCGCTTTTGGCTATGAAAGAAAGGAACACCGCATTCCTACAGGTGACAATTACTATGATGACTGGTTTGATCATTGCGGACAGACTATTGTTATTTCGGATAACGAGCTTGAAAACAGCAGACTTCATGAGTTTGTTTATGAAAATGCAGAATAAAACTGATCGGCTGAATTAATTACAAAGTGAGGTTTTGCCGGAGCTTTTCTGGGGGAAACTCTTTGTTTGAAAACAAAGGGTTATCCCCCAGACCCCTTTCCTAAAAAAACGTATTTTATTATGAGGAGGTATATGTATGACAGAAATTATTACAGGACGAAGCGGCAGCGGAAAAACGGAATTGCTTTACAAATACATAAGTGAGCTGGATGAAAATAAAAAAGCGGTTCTTATTGTTCCTGAACAAAGCTCCTTCTATAATGAAAAAAGGATTATACATACATTGGGTGACAGGAGAGCAAAAAGTATAGAGGTACTTACATTTCGCAGACTGAGCAGCAACATTGCCGAAATGTACAAAGGTATCACAGGAAAGAGAATTGACGACGGAATAAAAGCTGTACTTATGAGTATGGCAATAGATAATGCGCCGTCAGAAGGCGGAGAACTGGAGTTATACGGGAAAAAGGGAAGAAAAAGCCTGAAAAAAACAATGGATCTTGTTGACCCTATGCTTACCGCAGTAAATGAGTACAAAATGTGTATGATCTCACCGCAGGATGTTTTTGATGCGGCAGGCAGGGTAGAAAGCCGTATACTTTCTTCAAAGCTCAGAGACAGCGCAAGGATATATGCCGCATACAATGCCTTGCTTGAAAACACGTATGAAGACCCGGATGATGATCTTATACGGCTGTATGATATACTCGGAGAGTATGAATATTTCAAGGGTATGAGCGTGTTTGTGGATTCTTTCTATGGATTTTCGGCTCAGGAAATGAAAATTCTGGAAAGGATATTCGCACAGGCGGACAGGGTATGTATTACTGTCTGCTGTGATAAGGCTGTCATAGGAAGGAAGACTACCATATTTGAAGAACCGGCTCGTACTTACAGGGATCTGATACGAAAGGCGCAGGAGTTTTCGGATAAGTGTATTCTTACGGATATTCCGGAAAACGGACGGTGCTTTCATACTGATGCGCTCCGGGCAGTTGAGGAAGGATTGTTTTTCGGATACCGAAACGGAGAAAAACCGGATAAGGTAAGTAATGACGGTTCTGTACATATGTTTGAAGCGGCGGATGTATATGACGAAACAGACCATACAGCAAAAGAAATATTCCGGCTTGTTCACAATGAGGGTTACAGGTATAATGAGATCGAAGTTATTGCCCGTGATCTGGAACAGTACAAAAGCGTTATACGGAGTGAGTTCCCGAAATATAATATTCCTTACTTTCTTTCCGACAGCGAATGTCTTGATACAAAATCCTTTGTATGTATGGTTCTGGCTGCTTTTGATGCAGTACACGGCTATTATGATACTGAGTCAATATTGCGTCTTGCGAAAAGCGGTTTTCTTCCAATAAGTGAATCTGAATCCTTTGAACTGGAGAACTATGTATATATCTGGAGTATCAGAGGCAAAAGGTGGCTTGAAACCTTTACTATGTCGGCGGAAGGTATTTCCCAGTCGTCAAGAACGGATGATACTGATGAAAAAATAACAGAAGCTATTGAGGAAACAAGACGGAAGATAATTACTCCACTCGTAAGGTTTGATGAAGCTTTGCGCAGGTCTGAAAACGGCGCTGATATTTCAAATGCTCTGTTCAGAATGATAGAAGAATACGGCTGTAAAACCTATTTCAGAAATTATATTGAAAATGTCCGTAAGCAAAGAGATGAGATGCAGGCTGAGAGAGAAGCCGGAGTCTGGGATAAATTCATGGCGATACTTGATAAAATGTATGACATACTGAAAGAAAGAAAAACAGACAGCCGTACTTATCTCGAACTGCTGAAAGTTTATCTCAAAAAAACACCTGTATCGGAAATTCCTGAAACTCTCAATAGTGTTACAGTAGGTATTGCCGGAACTATAAGAAGTGAATCGCCCCGCACAGTTTTTGCCTTAGGATGCTGTGAGGGCGTATTTCCGGCGCAGCCGTCCGCTGTGGGAATATTTACAGACAGTGAAAGAAGAATGCTGAGGGAAGAATGTCCGGAGGAATACAGACTTCCGCTGTATGACAGCATATTCGGCAATTCGCTTAAAGAAAAGTTCAATGTATATACTACCCTTACAGCACCGTCAGAAAAGCTGTTTGTCAGCTGGTATTTACAGGATCTTTCCGGAAAGGCAGCCCAGCCGTCTGTTATAAAGGGTGAGATATTGTCTGTTCTGCCTGATACAAAGACGGAAAGAAAGACAGACGAAACAGGAGAAATGACGGAAGAGCTTTTATTTACAAAAAGACAGGGATTTGATGTATGCTCAAAGCTCTGGAATAGTCCGACTGAGGTATCAGCGGCGTTGAGGGAATATTATGAAAGCTCAGATGAATACGGTGACAGGACAAGGGCTATGATACGCAGCGAAGAAAAGCAGGCGTTTTCGCTGAAGGAATCGGACAGGATACGAAAGCTTTTCGGTTCTCCTATGAGACTTTCAAGCTCGAAGCTTGATTTGTTCACAAAATGTAAATTCGCATATTTCTGCCGTTACGGTCTTGAAGCGTATCCGATAAAAAAAGCAGCTATGGACGGCGGTCTTTACGGTTCAGCAATGCACCATATTTTTGAGAGAATGCTTAAAGAACGTACTATAGAAGAATTTATGGCATTAAGCTCTGACAAGCTTAATGCTGAAATAAAGAAATATCTTGACGAATTTGTAGCGGAGCTTGGTGATGACAAGGAAATGGGAAGCCGTTTTTCCGCACTGTGTATACGTATAAGGCGGAACGCTTTCAAGACTCTTGTGCGTATGCAGAAGCAGTTTGTGAAGGACAGCTTCCGCCCTGTTGACTATGAACTCAGGATAGGAGCAAATGAGGGAGACGGTATACCGGCTTATGAAATAGAGCTTCCCGAAGGTAATAAACTGATAGTTACGGGCTTTGTTGACAGAGTTGATACTGTAGAACATAACGGAAGTCAGTATATCAGGATTGTGGATTATAAAACCGGAAAAGATGATCTTAGAATCGGTGATGTTGCCAACGGTATGAAAATACAGATGCTTTTGTATCTCTCTGCTATTCTGAAAAACGGCAGGAAAAGATACAGTGATGGAAAGGTTATGCTTCCGGCAGGTGTTTTGTATGTTCCGGCTACATCACGTTCAGATGTTGCTGTATCCGGCAGCAGGTTATCGGATTCCAAAAAAGAGGAAATCAAAAATTTCTGTATGAAGGGTCTGCTGCTTGAAGATAAGGATATTTTGTCGCTTATGGAAAGTGATCTTGCTGGTGAATTTATACCGGCATCAGTGACAAAGAAAAATGAACTCAGTTCAAGAAGCAGTGTTATATCAAAGGAAGAGTTTGATCTTGTTTTCAGATATGTAGACCTTTGTCTGAAAAGCATGGGAGAAGAATTGTACGCAGGTAATATAGAAGCTTATCCCGAAAAAAATGCCTGTGAGTATTGTGATTACAAGAGTGTATGCCGTTTTGAAGAAGGGGATAAGTACAGAGAACCTGTAAAATTCGACAGAAAAAGCGCTGTGGAATATATGAAAGGAAAGGAGTCGTCCGACAGTGGCAAAGAATAATGGATTTGAGCCTACAGCGGCTCAGAGAAATGCAATAGAAGCAAGCGGCGGCGCTGTCACTGTTTCAGCAGCGGCAGGCTCCGGCAAAACAAGGGTTCTTGTACAGAGAGTAATACGTCATCTTACAGAGGAAGGTATACCGGCGGACAGGCTTCTGATACTGACATTTACAAATACAGCCGCACAGGAAATGCGTACAAGAATATCAAGAGCTATAGATGATCTGATAGCCGATGATCCATCAAACGATCTGTACAGACGTCAGCAGCTTCTTCTGTATTCTGCTGATATCTGTACAATAGACAGCTTTTGCAGCAAAATGGTAAGGGAAAATTTTTTCCGTCTCGGAATAAGCAAGGACTACCGCATAGGCAGCGAAACGGAGCTTAACGAACTCAGAAGACGCATTATGTCCGATCTTATCGAAGAATACTATAAGCAGCCGGAAGGAGATACTGAAAGCGAAGAATACAAAAAAGCATTGTCACAGTATGAAGCCTTCAATACACTGAGCATTACTCTTACCGATCCTAAGCTTGACAGCGACCTTGAAAAACGTCTTCTTGACGCATATGATAAATACAGCGCACACGCATTTCCGGAGCTATGGATGGAGCATTGTGTAAAGCAGTACGATCCGGAGATGGATATATCCGATAGTCCGGCGGCACGCTATCTTGTCGGAAGCATAAGACCGTATCTGAAAAAGCTTAGAGCTGCTTATGATAATGCCTCTGTTTTCCGCAGTTATATCAGTGAAACAGCCGGCAGCAAAAAGACAAAAGCCTATATTTCAGCTCTTGATGCGCTTGACAGCTATGAATACTTTATAGAAGGTCTTGAGGATGTTTTTGAAGATGAAACAGTTGATATTGATAAGATCACTGAGGTTATCAGGGATTTTGAAAAGATAAGCATAAGAGTTGGCGGGAGTAAGGATCAGGATCTGAAGGACTGTGTGTCATATCTGAATGAATTTGCAGATATAGTGACCGACAATATGAAGGAGTATGCAATATTTACTTCTGATGAGTTTAAAAGGTCAAATGAAAAATGTATGCCTGTGATACTTTGTCTGAAAAAATTGCTTGAAGAATATGATGACAGATTCTTTACAGCAAAAACAGAAAAGGGCATAATGGATTTCCACGACCTTGAAAGGCTTATGCTTCGTTTGCTGTATGAAAAAAATGATGAGGGACGATTTGTCCGCAGCGAATATGCAAAGGAACTGTCTGAAATATATGAAGAAATAATGGTGGATGAATATCAGGATACAAATGATATTCAGGAAAGCATTTTCAGGGCAATATCTAAGAACGAAGAGAACCTTTTTGTTGTCGGTGATATAAAGCAGAGTATCTACCGTTTCCGTGATGCACAGCCAGAGCTTTTCAAAAGACGGTGTACAAAGAGTGTAAAGTATGATGAAAAATCACCTGAATTTCCGGCGCTGATAGTTCTTGATAAGAATTTCCGAAGCCGGAGCGGTATTATTGACAGTGTAAACTATATGTTTTCAATGCTTATGTCTGATGAAGCCGGCGATATAGATTATGACGAGGATCAGCGTCTGACAGCCGGGGCAGTATATCCTGAAAAAGATGACGGAACTCCTGATACCGAAGTACATATGATAGTTTACACTGATGAAAAAAATGATGACAGCGGTGATGAAAGCGATGCTTCTATTGACAGCACATATAAAGCAGAAGCGATTTATTGTGCCGGACTTATCAAAAAGATGGTCAGTGACGGAGTAAAGGTAACGGAGTCCGGCGTACTCAGGGATGCAAAATACAGTGATTTCTGTATACTTCTGAGGGCTGTGCGAAATAAGGCGCATATATATTCCGAGCAGCTGAAAAAATCAGGCATACCGGCGTGTACAGATACAGATTTTGATCTTCTTCAAAGATATGAAATAAGGGCGGCATTGTCGTACCTTAAAATACTGAACAATCCCCTGTCTGATGTGGATATAGCCGCATCACTTTTATGTCCTGTTTTCGGATTTACGCCGGATGAGGTTTCAGAGCTTAAGGATCAGAAGGAAAAGAGATACTATAAAAAGCTGTACAAAAAATCATTGAACGAGGATGATTTGGGACATAAATGCAGAGCGTTTCTTGATGATCTCAGATACTTCCGCACATATTCCCTGACGGCGCAGTGTGATGTACTGCTTATGGAAATATTTGAAAAAATGGGATTTTATGCGGCAGTAAGCACTATGCAGGACGGTGCTCAGCGTGTTCAGAATCTGAGAAGACTTATTGGCTTTGCCGCTGAATATGAAAGCACTTCCGGCGGCGGACTTTCAGGCTTTGTACGTCATATACGCTATCTTGAAGAAACCGGCAGCGGAATAAAGGTTTCGGACAGCGTACCTGATAATGCTGTAAGGATAATGACTATACATCATTCAAAGGGGCTTGAATTTCCTATATGTATACTTGCCGGAACAAAGACAAGCAAGCCAAATACTTCCGAGTGCATAAATTTCCATCCGGATTTCGGTATAGGTCTGAGAGCTGTTGATGATGAAAGCTTTTTGCAGTATAATACCTTACAGCACGCTGCGATAGAAGCCGCTGATGAAAACGAGGAGAAAAGCGAGCAGATGCGTGTCCTCTATGTAGCAATGACGAGGGCAAAGGAAAAGCTTATAATCCTTTCTTCGATCAAGGGAAAGTCAGGCGGAAAGGACGATGAAAAATATATCCAATACCTGATGAATATACAGAAAAAGTGTGTCATTGATGAAGAGGGTAAATTTCTGCCGTTCAATGTAATGTCATGCCGTAATTACAGTGACTGGATAATGATGTGTCTCATGTGCGCTGATAAGCTTTCAGTCCTGAGAGGAGATGCGGATATTGAAACAGTTCCTTCACCTGATATGGAATACCGCCTGTGTACGGAGCTGAAAAGCGGAACTCAGGAAACAGCTGAAAAGATAATGCCGGAACCGTCACCTGAGTTAAAGCAAAAAATCAATGATATTTTTAAGCGCGGAGAGATCCAGGATATTGATTCGTTTATTCCTTCAAAGGTTTCTGCGTCAATGCTGGCGCATAAGGGTATGTCATCTGAATTTGTTGCAGCAGCAAGACCGGCATTTGCCCGTAAAGAGAAGATATCGCCTACTCAAAGAGGACTTGCCACGCACGCTTTTTTACAGTATGCGGACTTCCATGCTCTGAAAAAGGAAATAGACGAAACAGGAGCCTTTTTTATTCAGAAGCAAAAGGTCGTGGAAAATGGAAATATGACAAAGGAGCAGACAGACATTATAGAAGACAAAAGCATAATTGATTTTGTCAGGTCTGATCTTTTTAAAGCAGCGCTCAGCTGTAAAAAGCTGTACAGAGAATACCGGTTTACTGTGGAATTACCTGATGCAGCAGCAGTTCTGGAAAACAGCCGGCTAAAGGAAATGCTGAAAGAATCACCGAATAAGATAAGTCCTATATTACAGGGTGCTATTGACTGTATGATAGAGGACGAAGACGGAATTATAATAATTGACTATAAAACGGACAGGGTGAAGGAGCCTTCTGTTTTGGCGGAAATGTACGGCGTTCAGCTTGAACTGTATAAGTCGGCGGCTGAAAAGCTTTTTGAAAAGCCTGTCAAAGCTTGTTATATCTATTCTCTGCACTGCGGGAAAGAAGTTCAAGTGAGGAGCTGTCAGTTGTAAGTTATCAGTCGTCAGTTATAAGCTCAAAGCTCAAAGAGCGGCATTTCAGACATTTTTCTTATTTTATCGTTTTAAGGCTTTCGCCGTTTGTAATTCTGAGGAGCGGCTAATTCAATGTACAATGTTCAATGTACAATGTAAAATGATGGCGTATCAACTTCTTATTTCTTTTGTCGTTTAAGAGCCTTCTACCACTGTCATTCTGAGGAGCGACATGGTTGTTAAAAGTAGTAATGATTTTTGACTTGTCGGTAACAATGCACTTTGATACTTTAAGAAACAAAGCGACGAAGAATCTTTTTTCAAGTTGTAAGATATAATTATTATGTTTTACTGCTATTAACTTCCAACTGACGACTGTTAATAAAGATCCTTCGCTTTGCTCAGGATGACAGGATTGTAAGGCTTTGAGCTTAAAAAATATAGTTGGCAGCGATAAATAGTATTTTCGGTGAAACAAAAACGGAATGGCACAGCCCGGCGCAGAGCCTGCGCACCCAAATCAGTCTTGCACTACTTCATTGTAAAACGTAACATTTGTGAATCGTTCCCTGCGCCAGTA
>CACXDE010000228.1 GCA_902766305.1 uncultured Ruminococcus sp.
ACTCTACCAACTGAGTTATTCCAGCATTTTACATCATCGCTGATACATTCCAATTATACACTAATTGCTCCGATTTGTCAAGAACATTTTAATCAGGGTGCAGGGCAGCGTATGTGTGGAAGGGTGAAGTTTGATAACCACTGATTCAAAAGTTTGGATAAAGCGATAAGCTATAAGCTTCAAGCTCAAAGCCTTGTGTAAACAGGTTTATTCCTCAGAAAAAAGGAAAAAAATCTGGAATGCCACTGCTTTGAGCTTTGGACTTTGAGCTTTTATGAGACAGGGAAAGACTTTTGTTTTTTCAGGACTGCGCAAACTCTGTTTACGAGCAGAACGGACAAGGCAATCTTAACTGCGTCAGGAATGAGAAAGGGTATTACACAATAGCCCAGCGCTGCCGCTATATCCATACTTTTTCCGCTGCTGCTGCTCACTATAATGAACCATGCTGTACCAAATGCGTAACATACAAGCAGGCCGGCTGTCATGCTTACCGCAAGAACCCAGACCTTTCTGCCGAGAAGATCTGACAACAAACCAACGATAACAGCAGTAAACATAAACCCTATTATATACCCTCCTGTCGCTCCGGTCAGAACAGACAGTCCGCCTTTGAACCCGGAAAAAACCGGCAGACCAACTGCCCCTAAAAGTATATATATCCCCACAGCTGCTGATCCGCCCTTGACGCCTAAAAGACCGGCTGCAATAAATATCCCCATCGTCTGAAGCGTAAAGGGAACGGGTCCTATCGGCAGCTGTATCTGAGAGCATACTGCTATAACTGCCGCAAACATTGCTGATGTTATCATGTACACCAACGCTGCATGAGATTTTTTATGACTTTTTTCGGCTTCGTTTTTCATATTCTCACTGCCTTCTGAAATAATATCGAGAACACAGCAGCAATAATCCGCTGTATCCTCGATAATTATATCATACAAAGGCATTATTGTCAACTACGTTTTGCAGCAACAGTTAACAATTCAAAATGCGTACTTATAATAGGCATCAGGAGTTTTAACTTTTATCAAAAGATTCTTCGTCGCTTCGCTCCTCAGAATGACAGTGAGGGAAGGCTTGGAGGCTGACAAAACCAAAGGCTTCCCCTTGAGGAGAAGCTGTCAGCACAGCTGACTGATGAGGTGAAAAAGACAGTGTACTTTGAGCTGTTTAACCCCTCCGTCGAGCGTAAACGAGACGGAGGGATTCTATTAGCTCTGCACTCTTAGCTCTGAGCTTTACCGATTGAGCTTATTTCTCCGTACAAAATTCGACTGTCTTGCCTTCAAGGATCATGTTAGTAGTTCTTACGGCACACATCTTTCCGCACATAGAGCAGGTATGTCTGTCAGCCGGAGGGGTGCTTTCAAAGTATGCCCTTGCCTTTTCCGGGTCAACAGCAACCTTGAACATTTCCTCCCAGTCCACCTTATGTCTTGCCGCTGCCATTTCGTTGTCCTTATCTCTTGCATGAGGTACGCCCTTTGCGATATCAGCGGCATGGGCGGCGATCCTGCTTGCAATAATACCCTCTTTTACGTCATTAAGGTCAGGCAGTCTGAGGTGTTCTGCCGGGGTTACATAGCAAAGGAAATCCGCTCCGCTTGCGGCAGCTATTGCACCGCCTATCGCTGATGTAATATGGTCGTAGCCGGGGAAAATATCTGTTACAAGAGGGCCTAAAACATAGAAGGGCGCATTATGGCAGATACGCTTCTGTAAGGTCATATTTGCCGCAATTTCATTCATAGCCATATGGCCAGGTCCCTCTACCATAACCTGTACATTTCTCTCCCAGGCTCTCTTGGTAAGGTCGCCAAGCTCGATAAGCTCGGATATCTGTCCGGCATCCGTTGCATCGTCTATACAGCCCGGACGAAGCGCATCACCAAGACTTATAGTAACATCAAACTCTTCCAGTATGTCAAGCACCTTATCATAATATTCAAAGAACGGGTTTTCGTTGCCTGTCATTTCCATCCATGCAAAAAGGAGCGAACCGCCTCTCGAAACGATATTCATGCGGCGCTTGTCTCTTTTGAGAGC
>CACXDE010000229.1 GCA_902766305.1 uncultured Ruminococcus sp.
TCTACTGGGTGTTTAAACCTTTGGGGCTTCCAGCTCGGAAGGGAGAAGTACAGGTTCAAGACATTACTGATTCGCACCAACCATCAGTTCTCTGAAATACTTTCGACCTGTCTATTCTTCGTCACAGCTTTTCTGTTGTGCATTATATCACAAGTTTTATTGCTTGTCAAGCGAAAAAGCTCCTGAAAATGTAAACTAATAATTTCTGAATTGTAAATATATTGTTAATACATTCTGAATACGCCAGCATAATAATTAAATATATAACAATAAATTTGTTGGTAAAGAGCCTTTTTCAAATAATAGATACTCAATGTGGAAGCAATACAGCACTGCATGCTATAATTGTATTTCAGGTTATAATATGATTATATAGCCGCTTAGAGCAAATGTCAATAACTAATCCATAGAAATCCTATTGACAAAGTATGCTTATTATAGTATAATATTAACATAGCAAATCAGTATGCATTGACGGAGGTATTTGTTATGCAGTTTTATTTGTGTAAAATGAATTTGTGTATAATATTGAGCTCCGCGCTTACTGTATCATAGGCTTTTTTCTGCCTGTAAAACAACAGTCTGCCGCGATGAGCCCATAGTTTCATGCTCGTCCTCCCCACTTTTTCGATTTAAGGGAGCACATTCATGGCAGACTATTTTTATTTACAGGAGTGATAATATGAAAAGGATAGAAGTGCTATCCATCGACAGAATAGGTCTTGTAGGCGAAATATCCAACGTCATCAGGCGCTTGAACGGTAACATAATAACACATACAGCAAATGTTGTGACAGATGAAAAGAATACTCTTTTATCACATTTTACTGCTGATGTCAGTTTTGATAATTTTTCCGAAAACAAAGCAGTTTTGCGAAGACTTCGCAGGATAAAAAATGTGAAACAGGTAAAAATCTCTGATTTGTGAGGCGGTAAATATGACAGCAAGCCAATACTTTTCTTCCGGTAAATTCGGCATAGAACGCGAAACCCTTCGCGTTGACATTCAAAACAGACTGGCTCAGACTCCCCACCCTTTCGGCAATGATGAGCATATCACACGAGATTTCTGCGAGAATCAGATCGAACTTGTAACTCCTGTATGTCACAGCATTGACGAAGCTGTCCATGCACTTGCTGAACTTGATAAAAGAGCACGTGAGGAGCTCGCTAAAAACGGTGAGAGTATCTGGCTATACAGCAATCCTCCGCATTTTGACAGTGAGGATGATATTCCGATAGCTGATTTCACAGGGGACCACTCCTCAAAACGTGCCTACCGTGAAGTCCTTGAACAGAAATACGGCAAAAAGCTTATGCTTTTTTCGGGAATACACTTTAACTTCTCGTTTGCAGAGGAATTTCTCCGCGAGCTTAATACAAATAATGCGGACCTTCATATATTCAAAAACGAACTGTATCTCAGGCTTTACAAGCAACTTATGGTACATAGCTGGCTGCTGGTGCTTCTGACCGCAGCAAGCCCTTACTATGACGCTTCCCTTGACAAGGACGGAAAAAGCGGTATAATTATGAGTGAATACTCTTCACTTCGAAACAGTAAGCGTGGCTACTGGAACAAGTTCCTTCCTGTTCTTGACCACAGGAGCTTAAAGACATTCACAGGCAGTATCAAAAAACATATTGTAACAGGTTCGCTTTATTCTGCAAGTGAGCTGTACCTGCCCATACGTCTGAAACCAAAGGGTGTGAACAGTCTTGGAAATCTTGCTGCACACGGTGTTGACCACATAGAGCTGAGAATGTTTGACCTCAATCCGTCCGCTCCCCTCGGGATCGACAAAAGAGATCTTGAATTCGCTCATCTTCTTATCCTGTATCTGCTTTCAAAGCCTGATTTTGACTTCACTCCCGAGTTACAGGAAAAGGCGGTACTCGATCACAAAAATGCAGCTCTGCTTGAATCTGATATAGAGTTTCTCGAACGCGGAGAAGCTATTATCGAAGCTATGAGAGAATATTTCATAGGCAATGAAAATGCAGAAGATATTCTGGAATATGAAAAACAAAAACTCAACGGACAAAAAGTCTGTAACAGCGTTGTCAATAACATCTACGAATAAGGCGGTGATATAAATGTGCGAGCTTCTCGGCTTCACTTCCGAAAAGAATATGGATATATCAGACTATCTGCGCAGCTTCTTTGCTCACAGCAGAAGCAATCCTCACGGCTGGGGAATGATGTACGAA
>CACXDE010000230.1 GCA_902766305.1 uncultured Ruminococcus sp.
TCTTTATCTCCAAGGCTAAGATAAACTTTGCTACGTTTAATCTGATTGTTTTTCACAAAATCCGTAAAGCCGGGAAACCATACAGACGGCGACGCCGCGGCAGCTCCGCTGAAAACGTCCGTACGGTATACCGCCCACAAAGCAAAAAGCCCGGCAAGAGAATAACCGCCGATAAAATACGACTTTTCGCGGTCGTCAGTCAGCGATAATATTTCAGTAAGCGTATCAGCCGCGCCACCGCAAAAACTCTCTTGGCCGAAAACGGCGGGCGCTTCCCACGGCGACAGATCACGGTTCCAGTCGCCGACCTTTACGGCGATCATGCGAAAATCCGTTTCGGTAAGCTCCCGTATCGTTCTGACCTCATTTTCTATCCCCGAAAGATTGTGGTCGTCGACCGGCTGTATCAGAACCGTACGCGATCCCATATTCCCGTATTCATATATCATCATACGGTCCCTCACCTCCGTTAGTCTTTAAAGCGTCATGATTTGTTTTGATCACTCTTTGATGTTGAGTTTGCCGTCTGTTTCTTCAATTTTGCCGGTATTGATCAGTATTTCGATTGCTTCGTTCAGCGAGGATGCAATCGTTGTCCCCGTGCTTCCGAAACCGTACGCGCGCGCTGTTTCCATACAGAGCGTTTTTCTTGTGGCACCTACATATGTTTTAAGTATCGTAAGCATCGCTACCGCAAATTCGTCTGAACTAATATACTGACTTTTTCTTTTGTTCGGCATACGGACTACGATCGGCATTTTACTGTTGGGATATAAGAAATCTCCTTTACGTATAACGCTTCCGTAAAGATTTTTTAGGCCTGCGTCTATTTCACGGCGGACTTTCACAGTGGCCTTTTCGTTGCCGCACTTATAAGCAAGGCGCTGGCACAGATATTCATAGTGGATCGGAAACTCATTGACTACCAAAGCACGGATACAGTCTTCTATCTTTACGTATCCGTACCTATCCCTCGGAAGAATGCTGAGATCGGTTTTTTCGTATTTTGCAAACCCGTAAGGATTCTCGATCTGCTCAGGCGTCTTGACTTCCTTATCCACGCTTACGTAATCTTCTTTGCCGTCGTCTTCGGTGTGCGTATACAGCTGCTTGCTGCCGTAATCATCTATAGCTTTTTCTATCGCTTCTGTCAACAGTTGTCCTTCCGCTACAGGATCCTTGATCCAATCTGTTGACCAGATACGGTAAATAGTCCAGCCCATATTTTCAAGAATGTCCTGGCGTAAACGGTCGCGCTCTCTGGCAGTTCTTGCGGAGTGATACGCCGCGCCGTCACATTCGATACCGAGGACAAACACGCCGTTCAAAGTCGGATGCTTTACGCCGATATCGATCCTGTAGCCGGAGCAACCGACCTGCGTTTTAAGCTTATAGCCTTTTCTGTCAAGAAAGTTATATACGGCTTCCTCAAATGAGGAGTCAAAATCGGTTTTGTCATCATATGAAAGCTCGCGGACAAGCGAATCCGGACCGTTGACAGCGTAATCAATATAAGCTTTCAACAGTTTCGGACCTTCGGTCGTGATTGATTCTTCGTTAATATCCGTCGATTTTATGGATCCAACAAGCTTGACGTTATACTTTGCCCTTGTTATTGCAACGTTTAAACGTCTTTCACCTCCCGATTTTCCGAGAGGACCGAACTGGTTTCTGAAAACTCCGGCGGCGTCTCTTGCATATCCGATACTGAATATGATCGTATCACGTTCATCACCCTGAACGTTTTCAAGACTTTTTACAAAGAACGGCTCGTCTTTTGTTTCGTCAAAGAACGATTCAAAGCTTTGATCGGCAAGCCGCATTTCGTGAAGAACGTTTTCTATCGCGTATTGCTGAACTTCACCGAAAGCGATCACGCCAAGAGAACGGTCGGGCTGCGTTCTAAAATGATCAAAGACCATCTCTGCAACTTTCTTTGCTTCAATAACGTTTCCTTTTCTTCCGCCGCGGTCATAAAATCCGTCGGGTACATAGACGTACTCTACACCGTTGTCTTTTCCGCGCTCAATATTTGACGGAAACGTCACAAGGCGGTTTTTATAGATCTTTGCATTTGAAAATGCTATAAGGTTTTCGTGACGGCTGCGGTAATGCCAGCGCAGCGTTCTTTCGGGAAGCATATTCGCTTCATCGAGGATCGAATCATAAACGTCTATATCATCTTCCTCGTCTTCATCGTCATACAGTCCTTCCGTGGAGGCTGCCTGGAAGAAGTTGGTCGGAGGAAGCTGTTTGCTGTCGCCGGCGATGATGACCTGCTTTCCCCTGAAGATCGCACCTATCGCGTTTTCTGTGTAGACCTGAGACGCCTCATCAAATATGACCGTATCGAATTTGTATGAATCTGCCTCCAAAAACAGACTTACCGAAAGCGGAGACATCATAAGACAGGGCTTTAGCGTCAAAAGAAGATTCGGTATTTCTTTGAAAAGTTTTCTTATGGGCATGATCCGCCTTGACTTTGTCAATTCACGCTTTAGGATGCTTATTTCATCCTGCCCGCTTGAAAAATGATCCATTGAAGGAAGATCGTTTATGAGTTTGCTCTTGATTCGTGCCCGGGCGATGTCAAATTGGGATTTATCAAGATCTGCAAACTCCTTCATTATCATTTCATGATTTTTTCTTCTGAAATTCAGCACAGCCGGGTATTCCGGCAGAACGGCGTCAAGCCACAAACTGAAGAAGCGTTTTTTGAAAACGGGGATAATGCAATCTACGGGCACATTGCTGCTCTCTATTGCAATAACAGCTTCATCAAGCCCGACAGAGCAGCAGTTTTCCCGTGCGGCTCTGAAATCTATCCACTCCTCAAGGAGCGCCATTCCGTTCATGCAGCCGTCAAGCCGGTCATAAAGCTGTCTGAGATTATGTTCGTAAAAGACTTCCGTATCGTCAAACAACTTTGTAAACCAGGCGAGTCCTGCTCTGACATACGCGTCTGTTTCAGCTAATTCTTCTCTTAACGTTACACATTCGCCTGCGTATTTTACGGATGCGCAAACCTTCTTGACAAAGAGCTGGTTCGGATCATATTTCTGTATGGTTTTCCGGAATTTTTCCGCCCATTTCCATGCGGTCGACACAGAATCCCAGTCAGTGAAAATGCCGTTATAAAAGAACTGGTAATGGTCTTTTAACGCTTCTTCGTTTTCATTGAACTTGACGAGCTTTTCCGATAGATCTGCATAATCGCGGCAAAGCTGAGTCAATAACGAAAACAGCGTGAGCTGCAAGCCGACTGCGTCATAATCGCTTGTCTCAGATTTGACCGCGTCGGCAAAGTATTCTTTTAAAAGTATCTCTTTTTCGGAAAACCATTTTCTATGTGAAGCTATTTCTCTTAAATCGTCGATCGTATTGATGATCTCGTTGTCAGAGACTTTATGACCAAGTCCTTTACGGCACGCTGTAAAGGCTTTTTTATCCTTTTTATATGATCCTTTAAAGACCTTGAAAATATTTGTATATTCAGTCTTGAAGCGTGTGAGGATCCCCTCGTAATCAACGTCGTAAATGCTGTCTTCATACTGTTCGGACAGAGCTGTTTTGATCTCTGTGATTCGTTCTGCTTTCTTTTTTGCTTCCGTAAAGAGCGCAAGAATGTCAGCATATGAATCTTCCGTCCATTTGAAAAACGGTTCTTTATATTGAATAGTTTTAACCGCAGCGCTTTCCAGCCCTGAAACGTGTTCGGCATTATATAAATCAAGCTTTTCAACGGGATCGACAACGCCGTTTGCCGACAGGACGTTTACTTTTTCGAGGATCCGTTCAATGATATTATTTATTTCTTCTTGCTGATTGACACAATCTTGAATTTCTTCTCCTGACGGAATTATATCGCCTGAGACCCATTCGTAAGGTATTTCAACAGCGTTTTCCAATCCCTCAAGTGAAGCTATGACTTTTCTGATACCGTTAAGCGAAGGCACAAATGAAGAAAACAGCGTGTCGTAGATCTCATCAACGCGCCTGCGCTTTTCATCGAGTTCGGGCAGGAATACGGACAGCTTAGACGATGTATCGCGTCTGAATTCATTTGTTACGGCTTTTATGTTAGAACCGCGCCACGGATTCTTCCGGAAGTCGTCCGTCATACTTCCAATCGTATTTTTATACGATTCAAGAGCCTGGATATATTTCGTGAATGTCTCTAAATCGGTATTACGAACGTCTTTTAGTCCGAAAATAATATCGTCATAGGATTCAAGATTTGCTATGATCCCGTTTACTTTATATATACTTTTTCCGAGAGGCGATACATTTGCATACACTTGTCCGGCATAGCTGTTGAGCTGCCTTTTATCATATTCAAGATCGCTGAGTTTTTGAAACGCCGCGTCGCTCAGAACCGCTTTGCTGCCCGCAAGCTTCAATACTTTTTCAAGCTGGTCAAGAACGCTTCTTTTACTTGTTTTTTGGCTGTGCAGCACAAGGCAGAAGTCATCAAGACCCGCACGGGATATCCTGTTATGAACAACTTCCAAAGCCGCCATTTTTTCAGAAACGAACAAAACTTTTTTACCGTCCGCAAGACATTCCGCTATGATGTTTGTGATCGTCTGGCTCTTGCCGGTCCCGGGAGGGCCTTGAAGAACAAAACTTACGCCTTTTTTGGCGAGCAGAATTGCTTCCTGCTGGCTTGCATCCGCGTCAACAATCTGAAAAACATCCTGCGGTTTTTCTTTTTTGTCAAAATCGTAATCGTTGATATCTTCCGGTATGCGCGTCAATGCCGTCCCGTCTCCGGCAAGCGCTCTTACAACGGGGTTTGACTGAATCGCCTCTTTGTGTGCTTCAAGATCAACGTACATATTGATCTTTAAGAACGAGAGAAGACTGAGCCCGACGTTACGTACAACAGTCCAGTTGTTATCTTTGACCGTGCTTTCAACTTCGTCAAAGAATGCGGAAATATCTCCGGCACTGTCAAAAGATGGCATTTTCATAGCGTAAACGCTGTTAAGCATATATGAAAGCGTCGGATTAACGACTATTTCGTCCTCGTGCAGTTTCAAAACGTAAGGAGATGTGATCGACTCAACGGTCAAAGTTACGGGAACGAGTATAAGCGGAGCGAGATATGTTGATTTGGAGTAATCTGCTTCTGTATATTTCAAAAAGCCAAAACCGAGATAAAGAATATTGATGCCTTGCTCTTCCACAGCGACCTTCGCTTTGTTTCTGAGATTGCGCAAAACTCTCTGCAGCTCTTTCGGCGTGCGATTTGTGCGGACCGATGAACCGTATCCTCCGTAATCTCTATTATCTTCTGATTCTTCATAAAGCTCCGGCATCACCTCATCCGTATCGTCGTCGGACGACTTATTTGAAATATCGCGCGGAAAAACAAGCTCGTTTTCATTTTTAACGAACGTCTCGTATAAATCTATGTAATCCGGATAGGTGATTTTCAGCGTTGAACTCTTCGTCTCTTTATAGTTCAACAGCTTGTTCCTTTTACCGAGGTCAAGTAATTTGTTTTTCCAGTTTTCATATTTTGTGTCAAAATTAACCATAAACACATATCTCTCTTCGAAGTTAGGCATATATAAAGAGATATTCCGAAGATCGTAACCTCCGGTGCCAAATTATATCTCCGCTTTTGGAAAGAAAAATCTTATGCAACGACCCAGCCATAGCCTTGAACGGCCATGTCGATAAAGTGTGTCAATAATAAATCTGTTTTCGCCGCAAAAGTCTCTTTATCATATGATACCGGCAAATCGGCGTCAAGTGATGATTCGATTGCCGTCTTAACCTTTGCCCGCGGCTGTTCGTCCTTATACCAATCGACAACCATAAGTTCAGCTTTTTCTTCTGACAGCTTTTTGAACAGATTTTTCGCCGACAGTTTTACTTTTTGTTCTTCGGCTTTTGTCAGTTTTTTGCCGGCAATAAGTAAATCGTAAATCTCAAGTTCTTCTTCAGATAAGCCTTCCGCTTCGTATGGAAAAGAATTTACGACAGGAAGATATCGCGGAACGGGCAGGGTTGAGCACAAATTATATAGGAATGATTGAGCGCGGAGAAAA
>CACXDE010000231.1 GCA_902766305.1 uncultured Ruminococcus sp.
ACAAGGGGACGCCCTCTTTCCCAGGGCGTCCCCTCTTTCAAAACAGTCCACCGGACTGTTTTGAAATTCACCCCTTGCCGAGGGATTGCTCAGGCTTGTTTCGCTTGCTGCCGCAAGCGACCATGGGCGCCGCCCCTGGACCCCGCAGCCTTTGAAAAGGCTGGCGAAACTTTTGCGCCTGGTTTCTTCTGTCCCTAAAGTTTTTTGCTTTGATTCAGATACACAAAGTAACTCACGCGGGCAAGAAAGCAACCCTTGACCAAACAGAGCGAAATGTAATGGAGCGAACCTCGCGTTATGGCTCCGGCGGCTCGCCGGCGAAACTTTTGCTTTCAGCTCTGAGTTTTCTTTATAAGATGCTCAACGTTGATATGAGCGGCTTCATATTCAACGCTTTTCCCTAAAAATACATCTGCTGTCTTGCGGAAACCTTCTACAGTATCGCTTACATAGTATTTGCAGTTGCCGAGAGTATTGCTGTTATTCAGAAGTCCTTTGTTTCCGAGAATGTTTGCGGCATACAGCGCAGTTTCCTTTCCCGAATCTATAAGTGTAACTCCCTTTCCGAGATAATTGCTGATAGCCTCTGCAATTATGGGAAAATGTGTGCAGCCAAGTATAAGAGTATCTATCCCCGCCGCTTTCATTTCAGAAAGATATCTTTCGACAGTGAGCTGTACTATCGGGTCGTCAGCGGAAATAAATCCGTTTTCTACAAGCGGTACAAACAGCGGACAGGCTTGCTGATAAACCGTTATCCTGTCATCCTGACGCAGTATCTCTTTTTTGTAGGAGCTGCTTTTGACGGTTGCAGGAGTGCCTATTATGCCTATCCTGCCGTTTTTTGTAGCCCTTACAGCGGCTGTCGCCGTAGGGATAACAACGCCAGTAAACGGTACGGGCAGATCTTCATACAGCTCCGTTGCAACAGAACTGACTGTTCCGCATGCCGCAATTATTAGCTTTACGCCCTTTGACAAAAGGAAATCAGCGTCCTGTCTTGCATATACCTTTATTGTTTTGTCACTTCTTGTTCCGTAGGGTACTCTTGCGGTATCTCCGAAATAAATTATGTTTTCCTGGGGAAGGACTTTTATAAGCTCCTTTACAGCAGTAAGCCCTCCGAGTCCTGAATCAAATACCCCGATAGCCTGTTCAGACATTTTTACCAGCCCTCTCGAATGCAAGTGAGATCAGCTTCTCAATAAGCTCGCTGCCATCTATACCGCTTGCAGCCATAAGCTTGGGATACATACTGATGGATGTGAAGCCCGGAAGGGTATTTATCTCATTGAGAAGTATGCGCCCCTCGTCGGTTACAAAGAAATCGACTCTTGAAAGACCCTCGCAGCCTAATGCAGTATATGCGGCAGCAGCGGTCTTTCTTACCTTTTCCGCAAGCTCGTCACTTATATGTGCGGGAATGAAAAGCTTTGACCCGGCGTTATTGTATTTTGCATCATAATCATAGAACTCTGCGGCAGGAGCGATCTGACCGGGAATGGAAACAAACGGATCCTTGTTTCCGAGTACGGCACATTCTACCTCTTTGCCGACAATGCTTTCCTCGATGAGTATGCGGCTGTCCTCTTTTGCAGCTTTTTCAATTGCCTTTATAAGCTCGTCCCTGTTGTGCGCCTTGCTTATGCCGACAGATGAACCGGCGTTTGCCGGCTTTACAAACAGCGGATATTCCGGCAGCTCGGCTTCTGCTTTTGCAATACATTTTTCTGCATTCTCTTCATATTCATAGCTGTAGAACCATGTGAACTTAGCCTGATCTATTCCGGCGTGCTCAAACATTATATTGGTCGATACCTTGTCCATACATTCAGCCGATGCAAGAACACCGCAGCCGACATACGGGATCTCGGACATTTCAAGAAGTCCCTGCAATGTACCGTCCTCACCGTTCTTTCCGTGGAGTACGGGGAAAACAACGTCAAGCGGAAGCTTTTCTGTCGTTCCATCCTTATTTATAATAATGATACCGTGTACAGAGGGTGCGGGCGCAATGAAAGCTGTGCGGTTGTTTTCGTCTTTTTCCCATGTACCGTCTGCTATGTTCTCCAAAGCTCCGGTATACAAAAACCATCTGCCTGTTTTTGTGATACCTATGGTGACTATCTCGTATTTTTCGGTCGGTATCTGGCTTATCACATATGAAGCAGATACTCTTGATACCTCATGCTCGGATGATTTACCGCCGAATATTACGGCAATTCTTTTTTTATCCATTATCCATTCCTCCGTATCTTTGTGGTCAGTGATCAGTGTATTTGCTTTAGCATCGGCAATGCGGTGATATATATAATATAATGTATATTTCTGATAGTTGATTTTAGCACTTTGTAACTCAATAAACCAACAACTAATCACTAACCATTATAATATCATAGTTTTAGACGGTGTGCAATTGCAAATTGTAAATAGTTACGGTTTTGAAATGAGAACATATAGGAATTCAGCTAATTCTTTTGTGCAAAGTGCTGAATATTAGCTTTTGTTTTTGTAATATGCAAAAAATACTTGATTTTTTGTTAATTAGATGTTATTATCTATATAGATTTGTTACAAGTTTGAAATACTTTTTACGACAGCTTCATTTATCGGGTTAAGAAAATGTAATCCCGATAACAAATCAAAAGGAAAACAAGACGTAATTTTTTGCGACTGAAGGGAGTTATTACACTAATGGCGAAAGTAATGAAAAAAGCTCTTGCTGTTGCACTGACAGCCGGCATGGCAGGTACGATGCTTACGACAGGTGCAATGACGGCATCAGCTGAAACAAGTACAGGCGTAGGACTTGCGGCTCATGCACTGAGAGCCTACAGAGAAGGCTGGCAGTATGTATGGGGCGGTACATCCGAAGGAACGGTAGACTGTTCAGGTCTTATTTATACTTATAACTGCGTAGGCGGAAACAGAGTAGAAATGCTCGCATCCTCAAGCGAATACGGATATGTAAGCGAGGGTATTCCCCGTATACACGGACTCGGACTTCATATGCCCGGTCATGTAGGCGTATATATCGGCGGCGGCGCTGCTGTTGACGCAAGAGATGAGTATTCAGGTGTTGTATATCATAATGTATATAACAAATCATGGGTAGAATGGTTCAAGGTTGCAGGCGTAAGCTATCCCGAAAACGGATGGGTTCTGCTTGACGGCGATTCCTTCTATTATGAAAACGGTCAGTATGTTGTTGATACCACAAGAACAATTGATGGTGTTACATATACATTCGGCGGCGACGGCGCATCAGATTTCGCACCTCCGGCAAGCGCATACACAGCAACTGACTATTCGACAGCAAGTGCTTCTCAGGGTGAGCCTGTTTTCAATAACGAAGAAAGCGAAGAGGAGGAATCCTATTATGAGGAAGAATACTCAGAGGAAGAAAATGAAGAATCTGAAGAAGAGGAATCTTCTGAGGAAGAAGAGTCAGTAACAGTGGAAGAATCCGAAGAGGAGTCTGAGGAAGAAAGCTGCTATGAGGAAAGCGAAGAAGAATCTTCAGAGGAATCAATAGAAGAGGAATCATATGTCGAGGAGTCTTACGAGGAGGAATCCGAGGAAGAACAGAGCTATGAAGAGGTTTCTGAAGAGGAAGTTTCCGCAAATGCTTATACTGAGGAATATTCCCAGGAGTATTCTTCGGAGGAGGAAAGCTCTGAGCCTGTAGTTGAGGAAAGTAAGGAAGAATCAAAGGTCGAAGAGCCGAAGAAAGAAGAATCCAATACAGAAGAGTCCAAGAAAGAGGAATCCAAGAAAGAGGAATCCAAGAAAGAGGAATCCAAGAAAGAGGA
>CACXDE010000232.1 GCA_902766305.1 uncultured Ruminococcus sp.
GAAATAATAATCAGTCTTGTTAAGTTTTGTGAATCGAGCTGATAGTCTAAACTGTCGTTCTTCCCCTCGCTGTCATCCTGAGCGTAAGCGAAGGATCTTTATTAACAGTCGTCAGTCAGAAGTTGGAAGTTAATAGCGGTTAAACTAAAACTTATAACTTACAACTTGATAAAAGATTCTTCGTCGCTGTCGCTCCTCAGAATGACAAGCGGGGTGAGCTTTTAGAGCAACGAGAGAAGAAAAAAGTCTGGTATGCCATCATTGTACATTGAACATTGCACATTGTACATTGAATCAGCCGCTCCTCAGAATGACAGTGGGGGTAAGCTTTAGAAACAACGATAGAAGGAAAAAGTCTGGGGTGCCGCACTGAGCTTTGAGCTTTATCAACTCCACTCTCCACCTTCCACACTCCACACTCATATTGCTTGGAGCTTGCAACTTATAACTGATATCTTACAACTGATAACTGATTATTTTTTTCGATTACATCTTGACAAAACAGGAAAAAACATATAGAATAATACTACTGACTATTTATGGTCTTAGTGGAGACGTATCGAAGCGGTCATAACGGGGCGCACTCGAAATGCGTTAGCCTTAACGGGCTCGAGGGTTCGAATCCCTCCGTCTCCGTTCTTTGGGTCTGATGCGGTATCAGACCGGATATTTTCTGATGAGGGTTGGCTTTTGTGCCTGCCCTCTTTTTTTTCGTTCGTCGCTTTGAAAAATACAAAAAAATATACAAAAACTGCAAATTCCTCTTTATTTTGTTCAAAAAATATGTTATTATATATCAAAGGAAAACTGGGTAAATATTGAAACATCGTTATGCTCAGCAATAAGATGATTTTATTTACAGCCGGTGTTTCCATCATATTATTTTAAGGAGGTCTTCCTATGTCACTGCTAAAAAAATGTTTTGCTGAATGTCTTGGTACTTTCGTTCTTGTTGTTTTCGGATGCGGAACTGCCGCCGCTTTAAAATGCAGCGGCACTGATCCTAATGCAGCATATCTGATGACTGCCCTTACCTTTGGTCTTGTTATTGTTGCTATGGCGTATTCAGTAGGCAATGTGTCGGGCTGTCATATCAATCCTGCGGTTTCAATCGGTATGCTTTGCTGCGGAAAAATGACTGTGACAGAGTTCTTCGCTTATATTGCCTCTCAGTTTGTCGGCGGTATTTTGGGCGGACTTGTGCTGTTCGGCCTTCTCCCGGGTTCAGGCTACGGTGCAAACGGTCTTTACAACAATAACGTCTGGGCATCACTGCTAGTTGAAATTATACTTACCTTTGTCTTTGTATTCGCTATTATCGGTGTTACATCCAAAAAGCAATTCGGTTCGGTTGCCGGTATCGTTATCGGTCTTACCCTTACGCTTATCCATATTTTCGGAATACACTTCACTGGTACATCCGTAAATCCTGCAAGAAGCTTCGGTCCTGCTATTTTTGCCGGCGGAGAATCGTTTACCAATGTCTGGGTATTCATTGTTGCTCCACTTGTAGGCGGCGCACTGGCTGCTCTTGTTTACAAGCTGTTTGATAATCCGGTTGAAAAGGAAGAAGAGGCTGCTACTGCATCTGCCGCTGCTCCAGCTGCACCTGCGAAGACTTCTTCAAGACCGTCCGGCGGCAACAGAAAGAAGAAGAGAAGATAATCTTTATATCAGACAAAAACTGAATTTACTGCCGTACAGCGTAATAATCTGCGTTATACGGCAGTTTTTTTATTTAAAGTATGGAAATACTCTATAAATGTGTTATAATAAATACTATAAACTATTGCACGGAGGAAAAACATGTCTGAACCCAAAAATAAGGACGATATTCCTGTATACGATCCGGAGCTTGCCGGACTTGACGATAAGGACGAAAATATACCATCATCGGAGCGTTTCAGAAGAAAGATATTCAAAATGATCTCTGTCGGTGTTGTAGACGTTTTTATAAATCAGTTCTATGATGTCCTGAGTACAGGTATGCTTATTATCAACCTGGCAGTGACTGTGCTCAATACCTATACCTCGATTCGTGCAAAGTACGGACTGCTTTTTGATGAGATCGAAATAGTGACTGTACTATTTTTTGCTGTTGATTACGTTCTGAGACTGTACACGGCGAAGTGTCTTTATCCTAACAAAAGCCATCCGGTGGCTGTTGTAAAATATATATTTTCGTTTACCGGCATTATAGATTTTCTGTCCTTCTTTCCGTACTTTTTGCCGACCTTTTTTCCGGCAGGAGCAGCAGTATTTAAAATGTTCCGTGTCGCAAGGATACTAAGATTATTCCGCATAAATGCCTATTACGACAGCTTCAATGTCATAATAGAAGTCCTGATGCGAAGAAGACAGCAGCTTATGTCATCTATATTCATAATTCTTGTTATGATGTTTGCCTCCAGCCTTTGTATGTACAGTATCGAAAATCCGTATCAGCCGGAGGTTTTCAGCAATGCGTTCTCCGGTATATGGTGGTCGGTATCAACTCTGCTTACAGTCGGTTACGGGGATATATACCCTATCACAACAGCCGGAAAGTTCTTTGCCATTGTCATAGCCTTTCTCGGCGTGGGACTGGTCGCAATACCGACAGGTATCATCTCCGCTGGATTTGTCGAACAGTATTCACGGCTTGAACGTATAGACGCAAGCGATGAGGAGGATATCAACTTCATAAGAATACAGCTTAAAAAGAACGATCAATGGACAGGAAAAAGCATTATGGATCTTGCCCTGCCGCAGGGTATGATAATTGCAGTAATACTGAGAAATGATGATACTATCATCCCCAGAGGAAATGTCAGGCTTGCTGCCGGCGACTTTGTTGTTCTGGGTGCAAATTCGATAAAAGGAAGCAAGGCTGTATATATCAAGGAAATAACTGTCCGCCGCAGTCACCGCTGGAATGGTCAGATGCTGAAAGATCTCGATATCTCTAGACAAACATTTATTGTCATGGTAAAGCGTGGCGATGAAACTATTATCCCCAAAGGAGATCTCATTTTCCACGAGGGCGACAAGGTTATACTATATTCCAAAGTTAACGAAAAAATATCAGAAAATGAAAGATCAGAAGAGATCTGACAACAGGAGTGAACTATCATGAGAAAAACAAAAATCATCTGCACACTTGGACCGTCAACAGAGGATGAAGCCATACTTCGTCAGCTTATGCTCTCAGGCATGGATGTGGCACGTATAAATATGTCACACGGCACATACGAGGAACATAAGGCTAAAATGGATAAGGTTAAAAAAATCAGGGCTGAACTGGATATGCCTGTAGCTATCTTGCTTGATACAAAGGGACCGGAAATACGTACCGGAAATTTCCCCGAAAAGGTTGTCCTTGAATCAGGACAGATCTTTACGCTTACAACTGTCCCCTGTGACGGTGACAGGGAGCATTGTTCCATAACATTTAAAGGTCTGCCCGGAGATGTTGAGGAGGGTACGAAAATACTTATTGATGACGGTCTTATTGAAATGGAGGTCATGAGCAAAACAGAAACGGATATCGTTTGCAAGGTACACAACGGCGGTTCTGTTTCGTCTCACAAGGGTATCAATGTTCCGGATATCACACTCTCCCTCCCCTTCCTCAGCGACAGAGACAAGGAAGATCTGCTGTTCGGCATTGAACAGGATGTGGATTTTGTTGCTGCCTCTTTTACAAGAAGCGGAGAAGATATAAATGATATGAAAAGCTTCCTCGAACAAAACGGCGGAGGCAACATACGCATTATAGCAAAAATAGAAAACAAGGATGGAGTAAACAATATTGATGATATTATCCGTATTTCGGACGGCATAATGGTTGCAAGAGGCGACTTAGGTGTTGAGATACCGCTGGCTGAAATTCCGATAATACAGAAGCTGCTCATAAAAAAATGCAGAAATTCCGACAAGCCCGTTATCACCGCCACCCAGATGCTGGACTCAATGATAAAAAATCCCCGTCCGACCCGTGCTGAAACAACCGACGTTGCAAATGCTATCTATGACGGAACAAGCGTTATCATGCTTTCCGGGGAGACGGCTGCCGGCGCATTCCCGATTGAAGCTGTAAAAACAATGGCAAATATCGCCATCACCACTGAGGACAATATAAATTATATTGACCGTTTCAACAACCTTGATATACACGAGCGACCTGATGTTACATCCGCAATTTCTCATGCAACCTGTACCACAGCGCATGACCTTGGCGCAGCTGCTATCATAACAGTATCTAAAAGCGGCAGCACCTCAAGAATGCTCTCCAAATACCGTCCTGAATGCCCGATAATCAGCGGCACACCAAGTGAAAAGGTATGGAGACAGACAAATATGTCCTGGGGTGTCTGTCCTATCATGATAGAAGAGAAAAACAATACTGATGACCTTATCGAACACGTTATTGATGTTGCTCAGAATAAAGGACTTCTGGCAAACGGCGATCTTGTAGTACTTACGGCAGGTGTACCTCTCGGTGTATCAGGTACAACGAATCTTATGAAGGTACATCTTGTCGGAAACATTCTTTGCAGCGGAGGCGCAATCGTTAATGACCTTTCCGCTCACGGACATCTCTCAGTATGCAAAAGTGATGAAGAGGCTATTCAAAGCTGCAAGGAAGGCGAAATACTTGTTATTCACGAAACCAACAACAGCTTGCTGCCTGTAATGCGCAAATGCGCCGCTATTATTACAGAGGTTGACGGCACGGACAGCCATGCGGCTATAGTTGGACTTGCACTTAACAAGCCTGTAATAGTCGGCGCAAAGAACGCCACTGCCCTGCTCAAAAACGGCGCTAACGTAAATGTCTTTGCCGGAAAAAGTCTTGTAACTACTGCTACGACAAAGGTTTGATTTTTTTCATTATGCCGGTTCAGCTTATCAGTGTAAAATTATAATTTGCAGCGATAAATATTATCTTTGGTGAAACAAAAACGGAATAGCACCGCCCGTGATTCATAGAAGCTGCGAATTGTGAAGAAAAC
>CACXDE010000233.1 GCA_902766305.1 uncultured Ruminococcus sp.
GATATAACAAACAATGTTGTTCTGCTTCACAGTTATGTCGGTCTTGACTACAACACTGTTAACATAAAGGGAAAATCCGCCGTGCTGTTAAAGCTTTATCATTCAGGAACAGCATGCATGAAAGGGGATGGAACTGCTTTTCATCTGCTTGCCGAAAAATGTGAAGAAGAAGGCGCAGACCTTTATATCACACCTTCAAAACAAGGCAGCTATATTTACAGTTCAGCCGAAGGTCTGTTATCAAGCAATGCCAATCCTATATACAATATGAGTGAAACAGCTGCTTACTGCGCGCTGCTGCTTGCATATTCTCTGGAAGAAAAATACAGTGATATTATAATCAAATTCATTACAGGTGGTATGTAAATTCTTGATCGGCTGTCACAACAGCATGTAAAAACTTTGATCTATTAGCTATTTTGCCTATTTATTGGCAAAGAAGTTTGTATATAAATTTCTGTAATTCCTTTGACACTTTGCTATAATTATGATAAAATAGAAGATGGGAATTTAGATAGTTTGTATTGACGCTGTCTGTGTTCCGTGAATGAAAAGAAGGGCTTAAATGAAGGATATTATTGTTATCGCTTCCGGCAAGGGCGGGACCGGAAAATCTACCGTTGCCGTAGGACTCGGCACTGCGCTTTCCGCACAAGGCTGCAGAGTACTGCTTATTGACTGTGACAGTGGTATGCGCGGTCTGGATATTATGCTGGGCATCACTCAAAATCTTGTTTTTGATATTGCAGACGCAGTAAGCGGAAGCTGTACTGTTGAAAATACGGTTTATCCATGCCCCGATAAACCCGGACTGTTTCTTATGCCTGCTCCGCTTAACGCTTATGACGAGGTCGCGCCTCAGATCTTGGGGCAGCTTGTACACGGTGTTGAAGATATTTTTGATTATGTGATAATCGACTCCCCGGCAGGCGTGGGAAGCGGCTTTGAAGCTGCGGCTTATCCCGCAAGAAGGGCGCTTGCTGTTATTAACACCGAGCCTACAAGCATCAGGGGCGGTCAAACAGTATCCGCAAAGCTCAGAGCATGCGGTATTGATGATATCAGGCTTGTCATAAACCGATTTAACAAAAACACCTTCAGAAAAATGGCTCTTTATAAAGATCTTGACGAGATCATTGACATTACGGCTCTTCAGCTTATCGGTATCATTCCGGAAGATTATTCTCTTGCGGCGTATATACAATCAGGGAAAAGCGGTAAACTTAACAGCCCCGCTATGAAGGCTCTTTGCAATATCGCTCAAAGAGTTGAGGGTCAATCTGTCCCGCTCATGATCAGATAACGCGAATCCGACATCTAACACTAAACAGGAGGAATTACCATGAATATTGCATTTATAGCGCACGATGCAAAAAAAGAGCTTATGGTGCAGTTCTGCATCGCTTACTGCGGCATACTCAGCCGTCACAATCTATACGCTACCGGAACTACCGGAAAAATCGTTTCGGAAACTACAGGCTTAAAAATCGTTAAATTTCTTTCGGGTTCTCAGGGCGGAGGTCAGCAGATAAGCGCAAAGATCGCATGTGACGAGATAGATATGCTGCTTTTCTTCCGCGACCCTATCAATCCTAAGCCGCATGAACCTAACGACATGAATCTTCTCAGAATATGTGACATGCATAACGTTCCTGTTGCTACAAATATCGCAACAGCAGAGCTGCTTATTCACGGATTGGAGCGCGGCGATCTTGACTGGCGCGAGGTAATGCGCAGACCGGGATCACGCTGATCTACGATTATTTCTATACTGGAGTTAAATTTTAATATGGATATTTTAACAAAAAAAGTTAAAGGCGCGGAGGATATTCTTCCGTCAACTTCACATCAATGGCAGTTTGTTGAAGAACTAATGAGAGAAGAAGCTCAGAAATACGGATTTAAAGAGATCAGAACGCCCGTGTTTGAACACACCGTTCTTTTTAACAGAAGCGTTGGTGAATCAACAGACGTTGTTCAAAAAGAAATGTATACCTTTGATACAAAAGGAGGCGACAGCATTACTCTGCGCCCGGAAGGCACCGCCGGAGCTGCCAGGGCTTATCTGGAGCATGCGATCTATAACGAAGGTCTGCCGGTA
>CACXDE010000234.1 GCA_902766305.1 uncultured Ruminococcus sp.
GTTTACATCCTTTGCAAGCTCCATGCTCTGGAAGTCGCTGTTATCGGACAGCTCAAGATCAAATTCAGGTGTTATATCAAGCTCTGCCTTAGCCTCCTTGAAGGAAAGCTCCAGCATATGACCGCCCTTTGTTCTGTCGTCGGAAATGAAATGGAAGTGCCAGCCTGCCGCATTCAGTCCTCCCATATAATCGGGACAGTACAGACCTACGACAGTACCAGTGATATTTTCATAATTGAATTCACGCTGGTCTGTTTCAAGAGCCTTGTCAAGCGATTTGTAGGGCTTTTCCTGCTTGAGTTCACTGCGGACAAGCATTTTTTCAAATGTTCCGCTTACCTTTACGACATAGAACATATTCTTGCCCTTTTCAGCAACGGTCTTGTCAAGCTCAGCCTTGAACGAAGCCATATCATTGATATCCTTCATATCAACTGAAATATCACTGTCAAAGAAGGTAACATTAGAGAAGGGGACAGTTTCGTCATCGGCAGCCTCCTGAACCGTGCCGTCACCTAAAGCCTGATATACCTTGCCGTCAATGACGATCATTTCACCGTTTACACCCTCAAATGTGCCGATACCGGTGTCGCCGTGTTCTTTGAGTTCACTTACCTTGATAATGCCGTCATAGTAGCCCTGTGTCAGAGACTGCAAAAGTGCGACCTGATAGATGGTTTCCGTGTCCTGTGATGTCGAAGCAGCAGGGCTTTCTGTTTTAGAGTTTTCAGTACCGGTTTGCTGTGTGCAGCCTGCAAAAGAGGAGATCATAAGTGCTGCAAGCAGGGCAGCAGTCAGTTTTGTTTTACGTTTTTTCATTCTTGGTTTTCCTTTCATTGTAAATTATTATATGATATCGGGTATTTTTCAATAACCGATAGTATTTGTGCATATTAATAATACTATCTTGGCAGCTTTATTGCGGGCAGATACCTTGTATATCTGTCAGACACCTTATACGGAATACCTTCACTTTCCAGTACCTTGCAGAAAGTATCCAGAGGTTTTCTATCCTTATCAATAAGCTGGAAAGTAAGGTAGAAACTGTCTCTTGTGGCATTCAGTTCAAACATAAGATCACCGTCGGTAATTGTGTAAACGCCCTTGAAATGCTTATCCATACTGCCTCAGTCGACCTTTCCTACATAGCTTATGACATAAGCCGCACGGGGGTCACTTCTGAATGTACTGTTCTTTGAGGCATATTTCTTTTTGGATCTGAGATCAGGCTGACTGTCAATTCCCTTATGTGCTTTATCGAGATTTTTAAAGCGTTCATAGCTCAGCTCGGGCTGGTTCTGCTTTATTATCTCGCCTCTTGCTATCAGATTCAGCTTGCTGATAGGGGCATCTCTGAGACTCCAGTCGTATTTGATATGAACAAAACGGACAAAATCACGATATGAGGCAGCGGCTCCTATATCTTTACGGTAATCAGCAGAGATCCTTGCCCCGATAAATGTATTTTTCTTTTCCTTGATGATACCGGTAATGACCTTGTACATCATCGCTGTCAGAACGGTATTCGGGCTTCCGTCTATTTTGTGCGCATAGTCCATGAATTCCTTTGCTGGTATCTCTATCTGATAATAATAATTATCTTTTGCAAAGGGGTTGAAAAGATATTTCAGAAATCTGCCGAGAGCTATATTGCAATGTCCTGCTGTATAACGGGCGATAGGTTCATCATCAGGAAGTTTTTCACCATCGGGAAAGGCGAGTTCTTCATTGGGGACAGGTGCACCGGGAAGCTTGATATCCACAGGAGGTTCAATATCTCCGTACTTTTTTGTCATATACAGATATAATGTCGCTTTGATCCAGAATAAAGCCCCTACTGCTCCGCAGAGAGAATGTGAGATATTGAACCAGATACAGTTATCTCTGTAGGTTATTGCTGCTAAATGGCCATTGACCTCTTCACTTCCAAGTACCAGCTTTTTGTCCCTCTCGGGAATAACCGCCAATGGTTCGTCATTGTGTTCAAGAGTATAATTCTGACCTTCATCAAGCCCGACTTTTACGCTGAAATACGGAAATCTTTATATTGCCTCATCCGCTGCACCTTTCAGCAAAGCTACATCTACAGGAGAATCAAGCTCAAATTTGAATCTCACAGTAAATGGGACTTTTTCCATATATTCATATAAAAGATATGTATCATGAATTCTGTTGTTTCATCAGATTTCACCTCGCAGTCGAAAATATTACACATGTCATCATTTTTGTTTTCTATTTGTATTACTCAACAAAAAGGCTGGTTTCTTTTATGAAACCAGCCTGTCAGACCTAAAGACAATCCAATAAAAATATCCTGCGGATGACAGGACTTGAACCTGCACGGATCGCTCCGCAAGAACCTAAATCTTGTGCGTCTGCCAATTTCGCCACATCCGCGTA
>CACXDE010000235.1 GCA_902766305.1 uncultured Ruminococcus sp.
ATGTATAATAAACTCCAAGAAACTTGATGGAGTTTATTATACATCATTGGACACAGGAATGGTAGGCGCGGATTATTTTACTCTTACCTCTGAACCGCCTGACAACGCAGTTCAGAGCCGTTTTTTATTCTCGTGTCATAACATAATAACTGCTTTGTCTGCCGCCAAAGCGGTAATCTCCGCTTTTCCACTCGATGATAAGATACTCCTTGCCGCCGAACACCTTTATTTCATAGGCGCAGGCATTGCTGTTCCACTTGCGGAGCCAATAGCCGCGTGTCCAGGTGTGTTTGTCGTCACCTGTGATGATCTCATCGGCGTAAACGGCTGTGCAGTGACCGCCCTCGGCAAATTCTATCTCCTTAAAATACGGGTCGTCAAGGTAGTTCCAAGCATCTGCGGGCGGGTTTTCAAACGGCACGAAGTCTTCATTTTTCAGCTCAACGGGGTCGAAGTAGCAGAACGCTTTCCATTTTCCAATGACGCGCTCATCATTGATAAACGGCTTGTTTATATCGTCTTTCCGTGCTATCTGTTCTTTCGTGTAACGAACGCTGTCGAGCTTGCGAAGCGCTATTGCGGTAGTTTCACCTGTTTCGGCGTAGTCCATTGATTTGAAATCTACGATCATATACAGATCGTCACTGCGCTGCTCTAGGCGATAATCGTTAGCAAAGCTGCTCTCACCGTCAGCGTAGATCAGCTTTCCCTTTGTCCATCCGAAGCACCAGTAAAATTCCCCGTTCGGCAGGAAATACAGATGTCTTTTTCCGTCTCCAATCAACAGTGTCGGATAATTCTCATCGTCACCGCACTCCCCGAGCACTAACCATTTGCCGATGACCCGCTCGTCGTTCACAAACGGCATATCGACATTTTCTGTAAATGGTTTGTAGGTTTGCTCCATAATTATACCTCCGGATAATTTGTCCTTTAATTCCGCGAGATCACGGAGCTGCTGTTCAAGCTCTGCTTTTTTATCTGCAAACATAGTCTCGGTATGCTCGTTCGAGTACAGCATACACCGAATTTCCGCAAGCGAGAATCCGACCGCTTTCAGCTCGGTAATGCGCTCAAATACTGCTATCTGAGATTTGTCGTAATAACGGTATTCGGTAAATCTGTCGATGTACAGCGGTTTTAAAAGCCCCTGTTTATCGTAATGCCGCAGCACGGATATTTTGGTATTGCAGGCTTTCGCAAAATCTCCTATTTTCATGATCTCTGCTCCTGTAAGTATTCTGTAAGGTACCTTACGTGCATATTATAAGCCTGAAGTCAGGGTGAGAGTCAAGGGCTTTTGAAAAAGTTTTTTAAGATTTAAAAAAGTTTTCAGAATATCTCAATTTCTCCGGCGTATTTCATAAGACGCACAGAAGCCTCTTTGTCGTGTCTTTCAAGCCATTCACCGCCAAATCCTATCTCACTTACAGATAATCCTGTCCTTCCAAGTTTTCTATACCTCATATCGTCACGCCTCCTGAATACTTCATGATCTTTTAGCCGATGAATGCGCCCTTCTCCATTATACCATATTTTCATCGCCTATTCACGCAAGAAATCGGTGGTATCGGATATTTGACCGATACCACTGTTTATTATGCTCTTGCGGAGTGCTATGACTGCTGGGCAGCAGAGTGTGACGAACGTTTCAACAAGCTGAAATCAAATGAAGAAGAACTTAACCGCATATTCATAGATATATACGGTCTGCAGGATGAACTTACCTCCGTAGTGGAAGATAAGGATGTGACCGTCCGCAAAGCAGATGTGCAGAGAGATGTAAAGAGCTTTGTTTCCTATGCTGTGGGCTGTATGTTCGGCAGATACTCCCTCGATACAGAGGGCTTTTATTACACTATTTGTAGTTTACACAGAATTTTGGATTGACTCTGATATATTTACGTATCTCTGTTAAGAAACCAAGTTGTTTTGGCCTTATCATTTTGTATTTAAATAATACTCATATGTATCTGTTACTTCATGACCTGATTCAGTATCCACCACAAACTTATAATGATGATGTCCCATACTGTATGTATTGTCAATGATAACTAAACCACAATTACCATCCATGGTCACAACTACCGCAAATGCTCTGAATCGTGAACCGAGATCAAAATCTTCCGGAAGCTTAAAGTGTCTGATGATCGCATTTCTGATAGCTTCTTCTATCTCTTTGCGGGATCGGATATAATTCAGATAAGCTTTTTCCTGCCGCTCTGCAACGATCCTTTCATCTTCATCGACATATACAAACAAATCAATATCCTTTTCTTCACCAAACAATGAGCTTTTAGAATATCCTTCAAACGCACAGTCAACAAATTCCAGACTTCCGAAAACTGCATTGTTTACTATATCGTTATCTATTGTTTCGTTTTCTGTTGGTTTGTTCTCTTCCTTTTTAGGCTTTCTGAAAAACATATATCATACCCCTTTCTTTAATCAAAAAGAGCCGAACGCAAAGCTTTCTCACCGTCCGCCAACATATTGACGCCTGTACTTACACCACTTCTAACAAATAAATGGGTGATATTCTTGATATGAATGATCTCACTTACTAAATGAGAAGCACCACCTGTATGACTTATTGCATCGTGAAGCTGAGATGGAACAAAATGTTCAAACTCAAGATTATAATTCTCATGACAAGTAAAGCCTGCTGCGTTAAAAATGCCGGTACTACTGTCCATCGAAGTATATCTGGTTTTTTTATTTGGTTGAAGGACGTCATTAAGAGATTTATTGACCCTTGAAGGAGAATTACCATACGCAGGCATCCTTTCTACCCGATAACATATATAAGTTTTCTGTCGGTCCTGCAACAGTTGTATTCATTAG
>CACXDE010000236.1 GCA_902766305.1 uncultured Ruminococcus sp.
ATATTCTCGAATTTCATATAAAGGGAGGTCTGGTATTTACTGAAGAAATATAACAACAACATTTATGCTCTCTGCCCAAAAGGTAGGAAGCATTTTTGTCAGTTGTGGTGAATAGAAAAAACGCCTCCTTTGTGGTATAGTGATGTCGAAGGAGGTGAAAAAATGGGCAAAAACAGGACGATTCCATTCGGATACATGATGCAGAACGGTATAATAACCACTAACCCTGCAGAGGTACTTGCTGTTCTTACAATATTCAGCGAATATATGGCTGGCAAAAGCCTTAACGCCATTGCTAAGAATATAGGAGTTCCATACAGCGATAAAGTCGGCTGGAATAAGAACATGGTCAAGCGAGTGCTTGAGAACGAGAAATATCTTGGTACTGACACTTATCCGCAGCTTATAAGCGAGGATGTTTTCAAAGCTGTAAACGAGCGTAAAAGTGCTAAATCGACTTCGCTTTGTATAGTTCCTGACGAATTACAAGAAGTTCGCAGTCTTACGGTATGCAAGGAATGCGGAAAGCGTTTGTTCCGAACAAAATCTGAATTATGGGATTGCAGAAACGGCATATGCCACCCGTTTTTATTCAAGCTGACAGATGAAATGCTTACAGGAGCGATCCTCAATATTCTGAATACTGCAATTGCCAATCCGCTGCTAATTAAAGCAGAATCAGCAGTAAGCGAGTATATCCCGACTTCAGAAATTCTATGTAAGCAAGCTGAGATCAATCGTGCCATTGATAATGGCACTAAAACTGCTGAGGAAATACGGAACGATATTATCAGGCTTGCTGAACTGAAATACAAGCACTGCACATACAGCGACGTTCCACAGAAAACAGAACTTTTAAGATCACTGATTGCGGAGAAAAATCAACTCAATACACTTGATACTGGCTTGCTGATATCCTGCGTAAAAAGGATATCGGTGAGCCATTCGTGCATTATTGAAGCTGAATTCATCAATGGCGTCATAATCAAAAACGAAACAGAGAGGAGCGATGAAAATGGAGACAGCACCTAATGTCAGGATAATCCCTGCAAAACAGCAGATAATGGGCGTAACAAGTCCCAAAAATAAGCTGAACGTAGCAGCTTACTGTCGAGTCAGCAGTGAAACTGATGAACAACAGAACAGCTATCAGGTGCAGATAGAGTATTACACCAACTACATTCTATCTAATCCCGAATGGAATCTTGTTGACATATTCGCTGACGAGGGTATAAGCGGTACTCAAACAAAAAACAGAACAGAATTCAACCGCATGATAAGAATGTGCAAAAAGAAGAAAATAGACCTTATCCTCTGTAAGTCTACAAGCCGTTTTTCAAGAAATACTGTTGACTGCCTTGACTGTGTAAGGCTTCTGAAAAGCCTCGGTATAGGCGTTATATTCGAGAAAGAGAATATAAATACGCTGACAGCGCAGAGCGAATTCATACTTACCTTGTACAGCAGTTTCGCCCAAGCCGAGAGCGAATCTATAAGCAAAAATATAACGCTCGGAAATCAAATGGCATTCAAGGACGGTAAAGTTCGATACCAATATTTACATTGGCTCGGTTACAGAAAAGGCGCAGACGGCAAGCCTGAAATTGTCCCCGAAGAAGTTGAAGCTATCAAAACAGTTTTCAGACTGTACCTTGAGGGAAAATCTCATAATGCAATCGCCGATTATATGAATGAGAATCATTTTCCAAACAGGAGTTCAACAGGTTTATGGGTAAATACAATGGTCAAACGCATACTCGAAAACGAGAAGTACATAGGCGATTGTCTGCTTCAAAAAACATATACAGTTGATTGTATCACACATAAAACTGCTAAGAATAAAGGCGAAAGACCTATGTACTATGTAAGTGACTGCCATCCTGCAATAATAGACAGAAATACATTCAACCGTGTTCAGCAAGAGATCGCAAGACGTAATTCCAAACGCTCTGCAAGCACTAAGAATCCAACTGAACAGAGCAAGTACAGCAGTAAATACGCTTTGACCGAACTTCTTATATGCGGCGAGTGCGGCACAGCCTGCAGGCGATGCCGCTGGACTTCCCATAACAGGAACAGGACGGTATGGCGGTGTATCAAAAGATTGGAACACGGTCCGAAATACTGTAAATCACCTACAATAGATGAGCAGCCGCTTCATAACGCAATTGTGAGAGCCATAAATGAGTTCTATAATTGCAGTGACGATGTGGCAAAGGTACTGAAATCGGCAGCAGATACAGTTCTTTCGGGAACAAGTGGCAATGAGATATCTCAGATTGAACAGAGATTAAAGGATATAGACCAGGCTCGTAATGATTTTGTAAATCTTATTGCTACAGGAGCTTGCGCTCCAGATTCACTTGATGATGAGTTCGCAAGGCTATATAGCGAAGAAGAACAGCTGAGTCAGAAGCTCCTTTTACTCAAATCTCAGGGAGAAGCCGAGCAGAACGAGCTTGTTGATGACATAAAAGCCGATATTGATAACGCTTCTTTTAAACTTGAAGAGTACGATGACGTATTGGTACGAAAGGTCATTGAATGTATAAAAATTATAAATCAAAACGAAATAGCCGTGACCTTCAAAGGCAGTTATGAAGTAAAATCAAAACTATAATAATTCATGATTTGCATATTGAATTTTTCGGCAAACTATGATATACTTAATTTAGAGAGTATAGTGATCCCTATGAACCAAGAACGAATCATAATGCTGAAGCTTGACATAATATTTAAAAGAGTATTCGGCAATGATGGTAACAAGGATATAATTGCCGCTTTTGTTTCAGATTTACTTGAAATACCACGCCAAAGTATAGAGCAAATTATTATAAACAATGTTGAGCTTGCACCTGAATATCTTGAACAGAAATTCAGCAGACTTGATTTGAATCTTGTTGTTGACGGCAGAAATGTCAATATCGAAATGCAGCTTAACCGAGAATCTGATTTCAAAGACCGTACATTATTCTATTGGTCAAAGCTTTATAGCGATGAGCTTAAGGCTGGAGACGAATATAAACAGCTTAAACAGACAATATGTATTAACATAATTAACTTTGACCTTTTTGACTGCGATGACTATCATTCACATTTCAAGGTTCTTGAAAATGAGCGACATGAGGTACTGACAGACAAATTTGCTATCCACTTCTTTGAGTTGAAAAAACTCAGCAAATTCAAGAAAAACAGACGAATGGAAGATTGGCTGAACTTGATAAATGCAGAAACGGAGGGCGAGCTTATGGCAATTCAGCAGAATA
>CACXDE010000237.1 GCA_902766305.1 uncultured Ruminococcus sp.
TCTGTGATAGCGCAGAATATCCTCAGCAGTTTGCTGCATCGCCGGGAAAGCAGAACGGGTGAGCTGATTAGCATAAATAACGATATTGACACCGTGTTCTGCAAGTTCTTCCTCAGTTATCGTGTTAAAACTTGATGGAACAACAACTATAGGTGTTTTCTTGTCCTTCTCACGGAATTTATCACAGAATTCCAGAATTTCAGCAGGATCTTTTTTTCTGCTGTGGATCATTATACCGTCTGCACCTGCAGCTACAAAAGCAAATGCTCTGTTAAGTGCATCATCCATTCCCTGCTCGAGAATAAGGCTTTCTATTCTTGCAATGATCATAAAATCATCGGTAAGCTGAGCACGCTTTCCGGCTGCTATCTTTTCGCTGAACTCCTCTATAGAAGCCTGTGTCTGCTTGACCTCTGTACCGAAAAGACTGTTTTTCTTAAGACCAGTCTTATCCTCAATAATAACAGCACTTACACCCATTCTTTCAAGTGTACGAACATTATACACAAAGTGTTCTGTAAGTCCGCCTGTATCACCATCAAGAATGATTGGCTTGGTTGTTACCTCCATAATATCATCTATTGTGCGAAGTCTTGAAGACATATCGACAAGCTCGATATCAGGCTTACCCTTTGCAGTGCTGTCACAAAGACTGCTGACCCACATACCGTCGAACTGATCGAGATGACCATCATTTTCAACTATCGTCTTTTCAGCAATAAGTCCGGTCAAACCGCTGTGTGCCTCAATAACTTTAACAACAGGACACATATCAATAAGCTGTCTTAGCCTTTTGCGCCTGTATTCGGGCATAGCAAGCTTTTCCTTGAGCTGCTGATCTACTTTTTTAACCTTTTCATTATATGTATAGGGAATGTCAATCACCTGACCGCCATATTCTGCCATCTTTTCCTGTACATGTGTGCGTATTACAGACTCGGGTCCATCCTTCCAGTTATCACCGTGTATGACATAATCGGGATGAATTAGCTCAATCACATCGTCATAAAGCATATCGTTCTGTATCACAACATCTTCGACACCGTCAAGAGAACGATAGAGCTTAACTCTTTCCTCCTGCGAAAGAGTAGGGAATTTATTATATCTGATCAGAGCCTTGTCGGACAATGATCCGACAATTACTTTTCCAAGCTTATGGGCTTCTTCTATAATATTAAGATGTCCTTCATGAATAATATCGGTACAAAAGCATGTGTATACAGTCTTCATTTCTTTTACTCCCTTAATCATTATATTTTACCGGAACAGATATATTGTTTTTCATCAATGCTTCCTTGAATACATTAAAGAAATCATGTATATCATTTTCGTCTATTGCCCCCAAAGCGCAAAGACGGAAGGTGTTTGTGGTGCTGATTTTTCCCGGATAGATCGTAAATCCGCGCTCATAGCAGTAATCATGAACCTTCTCAAAGCTCCAGTTCTTATCATCAGGATAGACAGCGGAAGATACAAGACCTGCTCTCCATTCAGGCTTTATTACCTGACGGAAACCGAGTTCATCGAGTCCTTGATTAATTGCATTAAACACCCTTGTGTGCCTTGCCCATTTTGCCTGCTCACCCTCAGCCCAATACTCCTTAAGAGCCTGAATAGTGGCATAGATGGTCTGCACAGGGGGAGTGAAATGCATTTCGCCTGTCTTGCAGAAAAAGTCGTACTGCAGAAACAGGTTGCAATAATATGAACGTTTCGGATAATTTGCACTCTCTTCGATGATCTTTCTGTTACCTACAACAAAGCTCAGCCCAGTAAAAGACATAAGTCCTTTCTGAGCAGATGCCATACAGAAGTCAATATTATCCTCTTCTATATTAATGGGACGCATAGCGTATGTGCTTGTCGTATCGACAGTAAATACAGCACCGTACTGATGAGCAAGTGCGCCGATCTCTCTTATCGGATTCAGGATACCTGTACCCGTCTCATTATGTGTGGTATGAACAAGAGCAATATCAGGATTATTTTTCAGCGTTTCCTCAACAACTGCAAGATCAGGTCTTTCGTCTACAGGGAAACGCAGATCAATATGCGGCAGTCCGTAATACTCACATATTTCCACAGCCCTTGTGCTGTATGCTCCGTTATTGACCACAAGTATCTTCTTTCCTCCCGGCAAAAGAGAGTTAAGGCAGACATCAATATTGATAGTACCCGAACCGCAGAAAAGAACGGATGTGTATTTTTCGGGATCGCCATGCACGATCTTAACGAGGTCTTCACGAAGTCCCTTCATCAGTCCTCCGAAGTCCTTTTCACGGGGGCAGATATCAGGAACTACCTGAGCATATTTCACTGTATCCGTCGTAGTCGAAGGACCGGGGTTAAGAAGAATATTTCTCTTTATACTTTCCATTTCATTTTCCTCCTCAGACATCGTATGTTTTATCAAGCTTTTTCAGCTCGCTAAATGTATCTATTTCGATAATATCCTCGGCAAAGCATTCTCTGACAGCAACCTTATAATTATCCTTGCAGAAAACGAGCGGAACCTGTTCCCAGTATCTCTGCTTGCCTTCATCGGTGTTATATATTCCGGTGATATCCTCGGCAAGCTTTTTGCCGTCCTCTTCGCTCCAGTACGAAATACCTACCATTTGCCAACAGTCTTTTCCGCCGACCTTTTCTTCTGTAATAATACCGTTAGTAACCTCAAAGCACCAATCGTCTGTTTCATCTTTCTTTATTGCAAGAAAATCAGAAGTTAAGTGATATGGTGTAATAATATCAGGATTGCTTATCATCAGATCGGCTTCAAATACATATGCGTTGGAAAGCAGTTCCTTTGCACAAAGTGCGGATGAAATATTGTTTGCCGAATTATACATCGGGTTTTCTATAAATTTTATCATCGGATATTTATACAGAAGCTGATCGAACTGTTCTGCAAGATATCCTCGAACTATGTATATCTCCTCTATCCCTGCCGCAAGGCAAGCGTCGATAAGACCGTCAATTATTCTCTTTCCGTTCACACGGACAAGAGGTTTCGGGGTATTGATCGTTATTGGGACAAGACGGGGCCGAACCCGGCGGCTATGAAGATCGCGCGCTTGGCGCGGTAAGGGGAAAGGAGGGCTTTTTCTTCTTCTGACAAAGATTCCTTTTGACTTATAATATCGAATTGTTCCTTGCTAAGTTTATTTGCCATATGATTTCCACATTCCCTTTCGTTTAGATAATTCATTTAGAAGAATCATACTTTTTTCTCCAGACCATGTAAGTCTTCCGTTATTTGATATTTTCTTTGCCGGCACACCAGCTATTGCAATGTTTTCCTCTTCAAACGATTTATTTACGACTGCATTTGCTCCAACTGCAATGTTATTCGCAATATGAACATCGCCCAAAATAACTGCACCTACACCTATAACGCAATTATCACCTATTTTAGGAACACCGCCCGTAGCACCATGAGCAACTATTGATGTGTTGATATGCACGGAAAGATTATCCCCGCATTTTGCTTTTCCATTTATTAGAATTGGACCCGTATGCATTATTTTCAGCCCACGTCCACATGTGTTTATAGGAATATGAATACTAAGCTTTACAGACAGCCTATTGAGCAATAGTTTGAAATACGCTGCCATTATTCGGTGATGGCAATTAGTGTGATATTCACAATGTCTCAATGTCCACTGATACTTTCAGATGTAGTCTGTTTCAGTTAGCGGAAAAATCGCCCAGGTTGCATGAATTTTTTTATATTTATTTTTTTCATAAGACAACCAATCTTTCAGATCTGATTTGTTATTTATCATATAAAACTCCTATAGTTTGTAAAAATCATTCCTTATTGCAATTGTTTAATATTGATCCATTCTCCAAAGTTATAATCCCACTTATCAGGTTCAAAAGGAACCATGCCACTCCAATGTGAAAAAGTAATCTCTCCAAACAAAACCTTCTCATCTACCTCATAAAAGTCGATCCTCGCATGAGGTATTCCTTTAGAAAGAATAGCTGCCAACTGTTTCATTTTCTCGAAATTTTTCGGTTTATGTGGAAGTATATCTGAATTAGGATGTCCATTAGTAAATTCTAAATGATTAAAGTTTTCATCAAAAAAATCAAATTTTGTTTCAGTGTCTTTTCGACCACGATCAGTTGCTATAAATAGTGCCTTTACCTCACCATCAAATGCAAAAAATTTGTAATCGCGTAACTCACCGTCTTCATTATCTTCCATATATGTTTCTGCAATTATGCGTGGTTTGACATCTTTATATGGCCATTCTCTGCCTGCTTTATAATAATTTTTTGAAAGAGATTTATTTATTTTCACCTTTGCTTGTTCTATATCAAGAATTTTTTTATCTTTACAAATTACCAATCCTCCACTGTCGTGGGTACATTTTAATACAAACTGTTGTGGAAGAGACGAAAAATCAATATCTTCAAATCTGTCCCATACTCCTAATGTAGGTATAATATATTCCTCACCAATAATGTCTGCAACATATTTTTTTACCAAGTACTTATCAACCATTATCGTGTATTCGGGTTTTCTATTGTTAAGTTTCAACCACTGAATCTTTTCGGTATATCTTTTTGGAGAAGAAAGATTAAGTTTTCTACCCATTCTTGCCCAATATACTATTTTTAGATAATTTTCATCCGACAAGAAGTTTAGCATCCCCTTAGCTGCAATCCTGGCTACCATTTTATGAAATATATTACGTTTCATTTTTTATTACTCTTCTTTCCCAAATAGTATGTAAACATTTTACCCTTTTCTTTTTATAATTCTATGTACTGATTCACCCAGAGCTGATAAATTATCTCTGTAAAACAGCCAAGAACTAACTATCAAAATTAAGAAGTGAACTGTCAAACTTATTAAAACACAGTAAACCCAAGATAACCAATTAGACACAACAATAAATTGCAGAATCAGGTTTGAGGCAAGTACAGATAGTGCTGTCGTCCCTATCAACCATAATACTCGCTTAATCATTATTGTAAATGGACGACTCAGCAAATGCTTAGATACATAGTGTCCATACTGAAATGAACGGAATGTATTAGCGGCAACAGTGCCAATAACGGCACCAACTATACCTAAAAATGGTATCAGTGTTACAGTCAATACAATATTAATCGCTGCTTCAACAAAGGATCCGACCTTTGTTTGCTTATAATGTCCTGCTGCCTGTACAAGGGTAACATAAGGCATTCTTATACACATTGTTCCTACAGCTAAGGTTAACAGTAGAGCAAATAGCGGTCTTATATATTCCACATCAGTTACATTCTTAGTGTATACTTTTACAAATGGAAGAATCAAAACTAACATACAGCCTGAAAACATTTGAGCAACTGAAAACATTAAGTATTCATATTTTTCAAAATTTTTCTTTAATACAGCCATTTCTTTTTTTGCCCACATATCTCCAAATGCTGCTTCCATTCCATTTGTAAAAACCTGCATTAATCGAATCAATCCTTGTGATACTAATGCATAAACAGTGTATACCGATACCTCTGATGCACGACATAATAATGTAATAAAGAAAATATCAACATTTTCGTGTACAATGTTTGCAATAGAATTTGCTAAAACATCCCAGCGACCTTTTAAAGCAGTTTTATCTGGTTCAGCCTTCTTATTTAATCTATAACGTCTCTGCACATATAAGTATAATATAATTGGATTAAGTGCATATACAATTCCACTGCCTAGTTTTGCCAGTACAATCGAACCACCGCCGATTATAATAATCGCTGATATAACCGTGTTCATAATGATTGTAATTGTCTGTAATATATTAATTACATACATTGCTTGTGCAGCTGATATAAGTGCTTTATAAGCATTACCAAAAAAATATTGAACACAATTACTTAGTCCAATTATTACCACAAGCAA
>CACXDE010000238.1 GCA_902766305.1 uncultured Ruminococcus sp.
CTTGAAATATATACGGACGCAGGCGGAGAGGTGATATTCAAAAAATATTCGCCGCTCGGTGAAATGACAAATTTTGCGGAACAATATGCCGAGGTGCTGAACAGGATAAGCAAGTATCCCGTTATTATCACAGACCGAGATCAGGTGGTGGCTGTATCGGGTATTTCTAAAAAAGAATACTATCAAAAGCCCGTTTCCCGTTCACTCGAAAAATTGATGGAACAGAGATCTTCATATGCGGCTAACAAAAATACTATCGGACGCTTCACCGCTATTGAAGGGGTGGACCGTCCGGCAGCTGTCGCTTACCCTATCCTTTCATCAGGTGATATAACCGGCTCTGTTGTAATGCTGTCAGGAGAACACGCTTCTCTTCCTACAGATTCTGACTGCAAGCTTGCACAGGCTGCTGCGGCTTTCCTCGGCAAGCAAAATGAAGATTGAACCCATATTCAAAAACTGCCCCCTGAAATCTCAGGAAGGGCAGTTTTTTACAGCCGTCAGTTTTCAGTTGACTGTTAATAGATGTAAAGTCAGCACATAGAAGTTTAATTACAACTTATAACTATAGTAAACAACAAAAGTTTTGCCCTGATGTCATCCTGAGCGTAAGCGAAGGATCTTTTTCACAAAAGCAGCGTAACCCAAAAGGTTCTTCGTCGCTGCGCTCCTCAGAATGACAGGGAGGAGAGATTTTTTTCAGGCTGACAATAGGACTTTATAAATGACGCTTACTACAAAAATTAAAGATTCCTCGTCGCAAGCTCCTCGGAATGACAAAACGGCTGTGCAATTTGTCAGATCTGCTTATTTACAGCTCCAGAAATAAAAAATAAAGATTATTTAACTTTACATCAAAAATTAGCCGTTTTGTCAGGCTTTATTTTTTTATTTTATCTTTTTTAACAAAAAAGTCTTGATTTTTATTTTCTTTCGTGTATAATTATTATAAGGCTTGTTATGGTTGTTAATATCGTTAGTATGATTTTTAGGGAGGTGTTGCCGATGGTCAAACGTATACACAAGTTGATCCCCATGCTGATTGCGGCAGTGCTGATATTCAATGTTAGCATTACTGCTTTCGCTGCAAAGCTTAAGGTTGGTTCTGTCAAGGGTCTCCCTGAAAAGCTTGTTGTTCTTGATGATAAGGGGCGCTCTGTCAGCGAAAACGGAGAGTATTTTTTTGAAGTGGAAGATATGAAACCTCAGGAGGTTTATTCAAAGAATATACAAATAATGAATCTGCGTGAAGATGCAAGCTACCGCATATATTTTAATGCACAGCCGCTTACCAAATCCGGCGAGATAGATCTTGAAGAAGAATGTAAGTGTAATATATACATGAACGACAGAATGATATATTACGGAAAAATTACAGGTGAGGGTACTCCTGATATGAGGGATACGCCTTTGAATCTTGGATTGTATGAACCCGGTGACAGCCGTGTTCTCACAGTGGAGATACGTTGGAATCCTGCCGATCACGGCGGTCTGATAGATAATGGTGCTAAGGTAGTTGACCGTAACGGGACAAGCGTTGTCCGTGAGAAAAGCGGTGTTGATCATATTGAGGGTGATACAACTTTCAAGTGGATATTCACCGCTATTGTCGAAGACGCAAAAAGAGACAATGACACTGACCCAAGTATCTTCAGCGATCCTGATGATCCACATGGCGGAGATGACAGCGACAACATAATCGACTTTGTAAAAACGGGTGATACTGTTGCTATCATTGCAATAGGTTTAGTAGTTGTTGCTACAGTATTTATGATATTCCTGACTGTCGGAAAGAAAAAAAGGATACAGCAGGAAAAGGGTACAAATGTTAAGACGAGAAACAAAAAAGAATAAATTTACCGCTGCTCTGTAATTGAACGGAGCAGCGGTTTTTGTTTTATTTGTTCATAAACACCGTATCGTAAACCCAGACAGACATAAGACTGTAAAGTGCAGTTACCGAAAGCAGAAGATTAAACCCTACAACCCTGAGAGTATAGGTCTTTTCTGAACCATGGTAGCATATATGCTGCGCAAGTCTTCCAACAAAATATGCCCCTATTACGATAACCGGAACGCAGTATCTTATATTCTCAGTACATACATGAGGGAACTTGATGCAGAATACATAATAGCTGATCATAAATGTAAAATACAATATCCCTATAAATATTTTCTGTACTCCCCCGAATAGCTTATCGTGGCTGTCGTTCATGAAGAAATATATCATAGATGCAAAGCCCACAACTCCAAGCACGACCGCTGACCAGAACAGAACAGTATTGATACCGCTTATCTGAGGATAATAGTGTACAGTGAAAAGCTCATCGAACATTGAAGTCTTAAACAGGGCAATAAGAGGATTATACTCATTATACGCACCGTCATACATCGTGAACTGATCGCCGACATCCTTGAATTGAGAGAAGTTGAAGTCGAAAATCCGCTTCATTACCGGAATTTTCCCTACATATTGTTCAGAGGATTCAGACAGTGCAAGAATGTACGTTATCGGTACCTTATGTGTAATGTAGTTCCTTATTCCCCACCAGAGTCCCAGCGGAACACATACAGCCAAAAAGGCTGCGTACTGTCCAAGGTATTTTTTCCAGCTCTTTATGTCCTTGAAAAATACATAAATAAATATAAACGCAATCGCCGGTGCAACCATCCATCCCGAAAGCTTCGCCATCATTGCACAGCCAACGCATACTGCTATACACAGTATCCTGCCTATGCTGCGGCTTTTGTACCAATACAATGTATTCAGCACTGCCCCAAGCATAAGGGTAACGGAAAGAATATCATTGTTTATGCTTCCGGCAAGAATATAGAATGTAGGATTAAACGCAACAACCGCAAAGGCAATTATCAGTCCCTTCCCCTTCAGACCCAATTGTCTGAATATCTTATAGGAAAGTATCATGCAGCAGCTTGAATAAAACAAAGTAAGTATCTGAATATTTTCCCAGAGATCATCCTGACTGATACCTATTGCGCTCTGAAATCTTACCCAGACCGCAGCTATGATATGATGAAGCGGCGGATGATAGTACTGATATACATCACGGACATCACCTTCAGGCAGCTTGCTGTTGTATACGAGATAACCTATGTAACCTAAGTGACCGTTCATCTTTTCAAGACTTCCTGCGTCGTGCTGCTTTGTTTGTATGCTGACAGCCATTATGTAAGCTAAACGAACAAGGAATCCCAATATAAATATGAGAAGTATAAGACGCCGGGTACTTATTTTTTTTTCAGCGAACATATATACTGCCACTGTAACGACAAGTATCATTCCGAAATTAAGTATGACCAATTCCGGCTTCTTCGTCGTCATCAGCAGATTGTAAAACAGCAGAGAAAACAGACCCGAAATCACTATCATCGAATTTTTCATCATCCTGCGGCTTTCTTCCCTGACTCCTGCGGATACATATTCTGCTGCAAACAGTCCGCAGATGAACAGAATCGCCGTCGGTATCATTGCACCGAGCCAGCCTATTTCCTGACTTACAGTAGTTATGCAGAAAAAGCAGGCAGCAGCTGTAAGAATGAACGGATGCTCCGTCAGCGTCTCGCCGACAAAAAATATGAACGGTTGTTTTTGCTTTTTTAATGTAGTACTTATGATAACGACCTCCTTATCCTTCCGACTTTGTTTCATGATATTCCTTTTCGGTATTTACATTCCAGATATTATCCTTTGATGTTTTACCGGAAATTATATTATCAACAGTTTCAAATGCGGTACACATGGAATGATCTATATTGTTATACCTATGCTGACCGTTTCTTCCCACACAGAAAAGATTCGGGATAGTATCAAGATAATTCCTGAGATCGTCCATATGTTCATAGGTATCAAAATATGCCGGATATGCCTTTTTCACACGCTCAACATGATAATCCATGACCTCATCCTCACTGTCAATAAGCTTCATCTTTACCATTTCGCTTATTCCCAATCTGCCAAATTCGTCATCCGTCATAGACCACATTTCGTCACCCTCGTTGCAGAAATATTCCAGACCTATCCATACTGAATTTTCTATATCCTTTACAAGATACGGCGACCAGTTATTATATATCTGAAAACGCCCCATCTTAACGCTTCTGTCATGGACATATACCCAGTCGTCAGGAACGATATTGCCTATAGTCTTTGTCTTTGTTTCATTTTTGAGATTAAGATGCGGTACAAGAACACCGACAGTCATATAATCCCTGTACGGCAGACCTGAAGCTATATCAAGATATTCCTTCGGAACATCATTCATACCCTCAACAAGATCCTTGACAGGCATTGAGGAAATAACATAATCGCCGTCAAATTCAGTTTCCTTTCCGTCTTTGACATAAACAATACCAGTCAATTTATTGCTGCTGTCCTTCAATATCTTAGTAACCTTAGCATTTTTGACGATCTTTCCGCCCATTTTCTCAAACTCTGCGGCGGTGATCTCCCAAAGCTGACCCGGTCCGAGTTTCGGATAGGAAAACTCTTCTATGAGAGATGTTTCAACCTTTCTGTTTTTCTTGTTGAAAGCTTTTCCGAACATATCCTTGAGTACAGCTGATATGGACAGTCCCTTTACTCTTTGTGCGCCCCACTCAGGAGATATCTCAGAGGGGTGTCTGCCCCAGAGATTTTCGGTGTAGTTTTCAAAAAACATGGAATACAGCTTTTTGCCGAAACGGTTTATATAGAAATCCTCAAGGGACCTTTCTTTTCTTTTAACTATTGAACTTTTAATATAGCTGCATCCTACAACAAATGTAGTTCCGAAGCCCATATTTTTTATTGTATCAAATTTGAGTGAAATAGGATAGTCAAAGAATTTACGTTTGAAGAAAATTCTTGAAAGTCTGTGCCTTTTCAGCATAACACGGTCTGTCTTTTCCGGATCAGGACCGCCGGATACCACCGTTGCTTCCCTGCCCAAAACAACATCATCATAGGGCAAAGCACCCTGAGAGGGAAGCATTTTTTCCCACCACTGATTAACCTCTGGCACCTTTGAAAAAAAGCGGTGTCCGCCCATATCCATTCTGTTGCCCTTATAGTTTACGGTGCGGGATATACCGCCGAATGTATTGCTTTCTTCAAAAACAGTAACCTCATATTCCTTTGACCTTGACATCAGCTCATACGCTGCCGTAAGACCTGCCGGCCCGGCACCGATTATTATTATCTTTTTCAATACGACTCCTCTTTTCATTTTATATCATTTATCGCCTTCATTTTCTTTTTCGCTCTTATTATAAAGGAAGAATTTTCTCGCAAAGAAATTCCACATATAAACAAGCACAACTGCAATTACCTTACCTATTATATAGTACTTATCAGCAGGCAGCAAAGAACCGAAAACAGTATGAGCAACAAGAATACCTTCTCCGAACATACCTTTGACGGAAAAAGGCTCAATAATAAGCTGGGTAAGACCAAGACCAATAATGCCTATTACTCCGAAAGCAATAAAATCAGCTGCACGATTCTTTACCTTAGCCTTAGCAAATACCCAATATGTAGATATAACATAGTTAACAGCAAGACCGACAATAAATCCGAATACAGCCGCTATTCCTTCGGGAACTTTGAATACCTCACGGATAAATATAAGCACAGCCATATCTGCTACAGTAGCGATACCGCCGACAAACAAGCTTCTGAAAAACTGTATCCCTGTATTGTCAGTATCACCGATAAACAAGTTTTTTATTTTCATCTATTCCCTCCGCAAATCCAGCATTCTGACACACATTAAATAAAAACATAAATTTCCAC